>NZ_FZPO01000097.1 GCF_900198655.1 Helicobacter equorum
TATGTCGCGGGGTAGAGCAGTCCGGTAGCTCGTTGGGCTCATAACCCAAAGGTCGGGGGTTCAAATCCCTCCTCCGCAACCAATCAAACAATCAAAACTTTACTATTGTATCTTCTTTAGGTGAGTGTAGTAGTTTTTATCTTTGTAGATTCTCTTAAACCCCTTACAATAAGCATTGTAACGCTTTATTTTTATTTTTTGCATATTCCATTTATTCTAAATTCCAAGATTCCAAAAGTATCTCATTTTCAATCAATCAGCCAAAATATGTAATTTTCTACTATTTTATGCTGTATTGCATAAAATATTTATGAAAACTATAATTTTCAATCTTTTTTATCCTAATCCTCATACCCACATATCATAGATTCAAGATTTATGAGATACAATAAAAAAGTATTAATGAACCTTAAGGAGTTAACCATGCAATGTATTTTGTGTCACCACAATACCACAATCATTCAAGATCGTGTTCGAAGAGATGATCTTGTCGCGTTATACCAAAAAAATTTTGGTATAGATATATCAAACATCGTTTCTAGCGATCTGCTCTATATGCACTGCCAAGAATGTGATCTTAGATTTTTTGTTTGTGAAAATGGAATCATTCCCACTGGCAACGATACATTTTATAATGCTCTCAATCTTTTACCTTGGTATTATTTTGATGAAAAACACGAATATCATTACGCTAAGGATTTTATCGCCCCAGATTCTAAAGTTTTGGAAGTAGGTTGCGGTAAGGCTGCGTTTGCGGAGTTTATTCCACGCAAAGAAAATTATATTGGTTTAGAATTTAGCACACAGGCTAAAGAAATGGCAGCTAAACGCGGAATTATAATCCAAAATACTCCTATCGAAGAATATTGTAAAGAACATTGTGGTAAATTTGATGTGAGTTGCAGTTTTCAGGTGTTGGAGCATGTTAGTAATCCACATACATTTCTACAATCACAAATTACATGCTTACAATCAATTAGGGGGGGGGGATACATTAAACAACACTCCAAAACTCATTATTGCTGTGCCTAGTGAAGATTCATTTTTACATGATTGTGTCAATGGTATATTGAATATGCCCCCACACCATATTTCTAGATTCAGCGACAAAACCCTTCATTATATTGCAAAGCTTTTTGATTTGCACCTTATAAAACTTTATCATGAACCTATACAACCAGAACACAGAGAATTCTACAAAAGTATAATGTGGGCAAAAAAATTTTTGCCCACCCCTCTTATTGATAAGGGCATCTTACGGAAATTTATTAATAAATTTGGAATCTTAGGAAAGCGTTGGATACAAATTCCACCTAACACTTACGGACACACGGTTATAGCAGTTTATGAGAAAAATACATCGTGTAAAAGTGAGAAAAACATATAAGCAATAAGGCTAAAAGCCTACTGCTTGTTGAAATTAGAGGCTGAAGTCTTCGATTTTATCGAAGTTTAGGTATGTATAAACATTATTTTCTTTGCCTTTAAGCTTGGTAGGAACAAGGTTTAAATATTCCTCCACATTTGGCAATCTTCCTAA
>NZ_FZPO01000043.1 GCF_900198655.1 Helicobacter equorum
TTGTTCAAACTCATCAAAGACATTTTTTAGCTCCTCTTGTCCCTTATGTTGTTTTGATTGTTCTTTTATGATAGAATTAGAACTATCAATCGTGTTGGCGGAATATCGCGAAGTCTGTAAAAGCGTTTGCAAGATAGAATTGGCGTTTGGCGATTGATAGATTATTTCTCCTCCATTCTTTAGCTTATTTTGTAGGTTATTTGTTTCTTTGAATCCATTTGATATACTTACCAAATACTCACCATTATCAAAGCTGACATTAACAAAATAATCATCATCTTTTAAATGTTTAAGTAATAAATAATCCCCCACCTTATCCCTAATTATCGCCTCTGGGTTATCTAGCACTTCTTTTATCTGTGGTATATACTGCTCTCTACCTTGTGAGACAAGCTTTAGCAAACTTCCCTTTTGTAGTTTTATTTCTTTACCACCTAGAGCTTGTTGTATCTCTTGTGAGTGTTTTGGGATATAGCTTTGTTCTAGGTTTTGTAATCCAAAGGTTTGTAGCCATTGTTTTTGTGTGTCTTTGCTTAGTGTATGTTCTTTGCCTTTGGTGTCGATAAACTTTATATCTTGTGTTTGCAATCGTTGTGTTTTTATGGTAGAATTATTTAAGTCGTTAGAGTGTAGATTAGTCCCATCACTCTTAGTAATCTCATTACTTGGTAGGACATCTGAATGAGGCGACTTTCTATCTACTTTATAAGCTGTAATAATCCATTCATTATCACCTTGTTTATCCCAACCTTTAGATAAGCCTACGCGATAGATGTTGTTGTCTTTAGTATAAATAATCGTATTCACACCATTTTCACTAACAACTTTTCCATTCTCTACAATCTCACTTAATCCATTAGCTAACTTAGCTTGTTGTGTCTCTCCTGCAAAATCATTAAAATCATCTATGTGTTTATCGATTATCTTTTGGAGTCCCATTTTAGAATCCCCCCAAACGACATCAATATCCCCTAAGCCCTCTTTATAAAACGCCCCTGCGACTTGTCCCTTATATGCCCCTTGC
Source organism: Helicobacter equorum (assembly GCF_900198655.1). Taxonomy (GTDB): domain Bacteria; phylum Campylobacterota; class Campylobacteria; order Campylobacterales; family Helicobacteraceae; genus Helicobacter_F; species Helicobacter_F equorum. The sequence continues at coordinate 1,025 of NZ_FZPO01000043.1, forward strand.
TCTCGCTCTTTTTGGCTTAAGCTTCCTGCCTTTTTTCTCGCTTCATAGTCTTTAGACTCTGCTAAAATCTTACCTATCGCACCTGTGCCATCTTTATAAAACTCTGCATAATTTGTGCCAAACTCTTTAATCGGGGTGATGTTTAAATGTCTTTGTATCTTTTGTCTTTTGTTTTCTAAGAATTGTTTTTGTTTTCTGCTATTGCCTACAATCTGCTTATCTGTTAAAATAGAATCTTTAAAGTCAAGCATATTAAAGCTTTTTTGGGTTTGAGAAAGTTCTTGTGCTAATTCTTGGGCAAATGTTTTTATTGCATCATCACTAAATTTTTCATTCTCTTTGCTATATCTTGCAAAATGTATCGCTATTTCATCAAGCTCTTTTTCACTTAGCTGTGTGTGCCTTTGTGTAGCTTCTTTAAACTCGCTAGATTCTATAATTTCATTGTAGCGATTATTTAAAGCAATAGCTTTATCTCTCTCATAAGATAAAAAGAAACGATCGGCAAACTCATCCACCCTATCTATCTTTTTTGTGTTTTCTAAAGATTGTAAATCTTGTAAAGCTTGAGTTGCTTTTTGTTCAAATTCTCTATGAATTTCATTTGATTTTCTCATAAACAAAGAATTGTTTTTTGCTTGTAAGTCTTTAATCTTTTCTTGTTGTTTAGCTTCACTTAGCTTTTTGTTTGCTTTGATTTGTGCGACTTTTTGATTGTAATCAGCTAAAAGCTCTGATCTTAGCTGTGTAATAGCTTCTTTTTCCTCTTGTGCTAGGCGTGCTTTTATTTGTTCCCTTGTTTGTGGTGCTTGTGTTTGTGCTTCTTGCACTGGTTGTTTTGGCGCGGCTGGGTCTTGGGCGGTAAAAAGGTTTGGCTCTTGGCTTTGCTCGCTCGCTTTTGTGGCTTGTTTTGGTGTGGGTGTTGTAAAAGGGTTTGGCTCTTGTGCTTTAGGTTCAGTATGTAGGTTCTCTTTGCTTACTAAGAGTTGTTGTGGTTCTTTTGTTTGTGTGCTTTGATTATTAAAAGCATTATATGCTCTCTCTTTATTTCTTAACTCTGGGAGTAAGTCTATAACTTTGCTTGTATTAGCACTTGCCTCGCCTTTAGTGATGAGATTTTCTATAAAATCATAAATATCTGCTTGGCTTAGTGGTTTGCCCTCTTTGAAAAATGTCGGTGTTATTAATTCCTCTAAGTCGCTCTTAGTATCTTGCATTCTTTTTTAGCCCACTATTACAAGCTTTTCAATAAATTGTATTGCTTTGAGATAATCTTTTTTACACCATCTTCTTCTTTGCAATACATATCCCCAAGAGCCATGCATCCATACATTTTGTCACACTCACAAGCTTTTTATAGTCTTTTTGCATATAGGCTTTCAAAGCCTCTTTAGAATCTATATGTATTTCACTAAGTGCCATATGCAACGTTTAACCCCAAGATGACAAGTTTTTCATCTGTATTTCTTTGTAAATCAAAGATATAGAGATTGTCTTAAAACAATTACAAAAGAAAGTCTTTTATGATGTATGCAGATATCGCAATAGCTCGTAATAATTTTGGTGCTTTTTGTAAAAGTAAACCGAAAGGATAAGAGAGAATCTAACTAGAATAGAAACTATAGCAGGTATCGCAAGAAGCTTGCAATACCTGTTTTATGGTATTAATGGTGTTCAAGGTAAGCGATAGCTTGGAGTGCGGCGGTAGCACCATCACCAGCGGCACATACGACTTGTTTTGGGGCTTGTACACGCACATCACCAGCAGCAAAAAGCCCGGGGACACTAGTTTTCATAGATAGATCTACTTTTATGCTATTCCACTCATCACATTCACAAAGCATACTGCCATCAGGTTGTTTGAGAATCTGTGTATTTACATCATAACCCACAAATACAAAAACACCAAATACTGCCAAATCTTGCACAGCTCCGCTTTGGATATTTTTGATTGTTGCACCCGTTACACCGCTATTA
>NZ_FZPO01000040.1 GCF_900198655.1 Helicobacter equorum
GGGTGTGATTGTAGCAGAAAAACCTGAAATTGTCTTTGTCAATCTCAATTTTATAAATATTTATGTAGATTTTTGTAACAACTTCAGCATTTTTTTGTGAAAGTGTCGCTACAATTTCAAAAAATTTGTGATATGGGGAGATCAATGTCTCATCGTATAGCCCTGATTCTTATGGCTGCTGGAGATTCTACACGCTTTTGTGCAAGTGCAAATATTTCGCTTAAAAAACAATGGCTTAGAATAGGTGATATGCCATTGTGGCAAAAAGTCGCACAAGATTTGAGTGAAATATATCCGTTTTCTCAAATTTTTATCACCGCTTCAGAATCGGATTTTTTGTATATGCAAACTATTAGCCCATTTTGCGTCATCAAAGGCGGCAATACACGCGCACAGAGTCTAAGAAATGCTCTTAGGTTTGTTGAGGCGGATTTTGTGCTTGTGAGTGATGTAGCACGTTGGGATGTCGATAAAGCGGTATGTGAGCGACTTTTTGCATGTTTGGATAATCCTGATTTTGCTTGTGCCGTGCCTTTTGTGAGTGTGCCAGATACGACTTTTTATCAAGGTTCATATCTTGTGCGTGAGGATATTAAACTTATTCAAACTCCGCAACTTAGTCATACACAAACCCTCAAACAAGCCTTAGATTCTAAAGATTTTAGCGATGAGAGTTCAGCAATACACGCACTTGGTAGGCGTATAGATTTTGTGCAAGGCAGCGCAAAGCTTTCCAAACTTACACTAGGTGAGGATTTGCAAAATTCCAACCTCTTGCTACCTAGTAAGGAAAGTTTTTGCGCAAATGGGTTTGATGTTCATGCCTTTGAGGAGGGTAAGCCTATGGTATTAGGTGGCATTGAGATTGCCTCCCCGATAGGCTTCAAAGCCCATAGTGATGGCGATGTGGTTTTGCACGCACTTAGTGATGCGATATTGGGTGCGATGTGTGCAGGAGATATAGGGCAGTGGTTTCCAGATACAAGTGAGGAGTTCAAGGGAGCAGATTCTAAAAAGCTTCTTGCACATATTCACGCATATGCTAGAAGTGTGGGGTTTGAGGTGCGATATGTGGATGTTACCATAATGGCACAAATCCCAAAGATTGCACCCTATAAACAGCGCATTCAAGAAAGTATCGCGGCACTTTTGGGGCTTCCAAAAGCACGGGTAAGTATCAAAGCTACAACTACAGAATCTCTAGGTTTTATTGGACGAAAAGAAGGTGTAGCAGTGAGTGCCACCGCTACACTCGGATATATACAATGGGATAGCATTTTGCGCTAATTTACATTAAGGAGAGAGAGTGAGAGTATTGATTATTGAGAATGAGACATATTTGGCACAAGGCATTGTTAACAAATTGAGTGATTTTCAATTAGAATGCACAATTGCTGCCAATCTCAAAGAAATAGAGCGTAAAGATTATGATGTAGTGATTGCTTCACTTGGGAGCATAGATGGTAATTATCAAGAGCTTACAAAGCGTTATGAGGAAGCGATTATTATCTTAATGATTTCTTATATCAATGATGATACGGTAACTAAGCCATTACAAAGCGGAGTTACAGATTATATTGTCAAACCTTTTGTGATCGATGAGCTTGTGCGTAAAATCAGACATTATAAGTCTTATAGAGATCTCAAAAAAGAAATAGAATTTTATTGTAATTATTTTAATTTCATTGAAAAAGAACTCTCTACACCTAATCCTATAGCATATAATCCACCATTTATTATCAAAGCCAATTCCCAGCGTAGTGCAGATATTTATGCTATGCGTTACGCGCGTCGTAAGGGGATACGATTTGCATTTTTGACACTCAAAGAAGAAAAATGGCGACAAATCTTTGAATCTCAACCAAGCAAAAATCAAGTGTTTTACATTACCAATCTCGAGGAATTGAAAAAAAGTGAGTTAAAAGAATTTTTGGAGATGATTTTAAAATATAGCTGTATTGTCTCCACCATTTCTAATGAAAAAGTGCCATTTCCACAAGTGGTAGATATTTCTAATTGTTCTGGGGCGTTGGAGCTTGGAGGTGATATTTTATCTGTCAAGGAATATGAGCGTATCATCATCACAAAATTTGAAAGTCGTTATCCTGATATAGAGCTTGCCAAAAAGCTTGGTATGAGTCGCAAGAGCCTGTGGGAAAAACGCAAAAAATATGGACTTTTGCGTCATAATAAAACAACAAAAGAATCCTAAGTATGTGGCAAACAGCATTTTTGAGTGTGTTATATAGTGGGAAAATCCCTTTTGCACCTGGGACTTGGGGGAGTTTGGTAAGCGTGTTTTTGGGATTGCCCTTGTTGTATTTTTCACGAGAAACCTTATTTTTACTCGCTATTTTGCTTGGGGGCATTGCAATAAAGCAGATTACTATTTATGAGCAAAATGGTGGCACGCACGATGATAAAAGCATTGTTATTGATGAACTTGTGGGTGTGTGGATTGCAATGAGTTTTATTAATATTCACACGCTTAGCGTGTATGAAGGGATTGTAGCAATTGCGCTAAGCTTTGTGTTTTTTAGAATCTTTGATATTTGGAAGCCCTCTTTTATTGGAAAAATCGATCGTGAGGTAAAAGGCGGACTTGGCGTGGTGGGTGATGATGTATTAGCTGGGTTTGTAGCTGGGATTTGTGTGTTACTTGTAATGACGCTTTGGAGTATTATTTACTAGATGCTTTAATCAAACGATATGCTAGAGTGTAGAGAATGATAAAGCATATAGATATTGCAATAAGGATTGGGGTATCTTGATAGCACAGGATACTAATAAGTATAAATGGCATAACGCATAGTGTGATGATAAGCGAGGTTTTGGCATTTGCAGATGTGCTATGGCGTCTTTGAAGACATGTGAATATCAATGTATGTAGGTGCAGTGAATCTGGTTGCATGGCATGTGCTTTTTGTCTCTGTCTCTTATAAACCTCTGACCCTGC
>NZ_FZPO01000096.1 GCF_900198655.1 Helicobacter equorum
CCAAACAGACAAGCGATGGGTATCTCAACGATACACTTGGTCTTAGTGTGCAGATTGTTCATACGCCAGATGCGAATAGTTTGGATTGTACGCAAAGGGTGCGCAAGGCAGTAGAGAATCTGAATGAGGGTAGTGTGCATGATAATGGTTTAGAACTTGTGTGGAGCAGAGACGAAGAGGGCTATATCCTTGATGCATTATCTTTGGTGAAAAACAACATTATCGTGGGCATTATTTTGGCATGTGTGGTGTTGTATCTATTTTTGCGCAATGTGTATTCTGTGGTGGCGGTGCTTATTGTTATCCCTATATGTATTATTAGCACATTTTTCTTTTTGAATCTTATGGGGCGCACATTAAATGTTATCTCTCTAGCGGGTGTGAGCTTTGCTATGAGTATGCTTATTGATAATGCTATAGTTGTGCTTGAAAATATCACACGCCACTTGCACAAACAAAAACCACTTTTTAGGGCTTGTGTTGATGGTACAAGAGAAGTTATCGGAGCAATTTTTGCCTCGGTAGTAACAACTATCGCGATTTTTATTCCTATCATGGATATGCGGCAGGATTTGGGGCAATTATTTTATGATGTCGCACTTAGTGTATGTTTTGGTTTGGGGATTTCATTTTTTGCTTCTATCTTTGTCATACCTACAATGATGCAAACATCCATGCAAGCTTTTTATATTGAATCTCACAAAACACAAAGCTTGTATCAAAAACTTGGTGTTGCGTGTAGCCAATGGCTTATGAGAGGCTTAGGTTTTATTTTGCACACGCCTAAGCGTAGCGCAGTGTTTATAATCGGATTTATGTTTTTTTGTGTGGTGAGTAGTTGGGCATTATTTCCAAGGCTTGATTATCTTCCTAAGGGTAACCAAAATTTTCTCATCGGATATGTGAATGCACCACCTGGCATATCTTATGAGCAGCGAAAAGAGATTGGCGAGAGTATATTTTCTCAAAATAAACATCTCATAGAATCTTTGGGCTATACACAGCGAGATTCTAAAGACTTGCCACCTATCAAGCATTTATTTTTTTCTAGCAATGAATCGTATATGCAGTTTGGTGTAACCTCAAGTAATCCTGCAGAAATTAGGCGACTTATTCCACAGATTCAAGAAAGTATCAAAAACATTCCTGGTGTTAGGGCTTCTGTGGTGCAACAAGGAATCTTTAATAAGGGTTCTAGCACGCAAAGTATTTATATTAATGTCGTAGGGAGTGAGCTAGATTCTCTAGTCGCCACCGCCACAAGCCTAAGCAATGCCATCACACAAAAAATGCCATATATGCAAGTGCGCCCACTTCCCGCGCTAGAAAATACAAATCGCGAGATTGTATTGCACCCAGATTATGTCGCATTAGCCCTTAATGATCTTAATGTCAAAAGTTTTGGAGATATTGTTGATGTGGTGCTTGATGGCAAACAAATTGA
>NZ_FZPO01000039.1 GCF_900198655.1 Helicobacter equorum
GGAGCGCTTTTCTACCTCGCTTATATCACCTTCAATGGTAAACATAAACATATCACTAAGTGGTGTAACAATGGGGGCTAAACCACCGCTTACCTCTGCTGGAAGATCTGCCATAGTCATTGTAAGCTTTTCATTCACCATATTGCGTGCAAGATAAATATCCGTCCCATCATTAAAATCAATGGTAATATCTGCTAAACCATATTTTGAGAGAGAACGCAAACTCTTTTGATTTGGCAAACCCAAAAGCTCTAACTCCAAAGGTCGCACCACCCTATTTTCCACTTCTTCTGGTGCCATACCTGGTGCTTTCAAAATCACCTTAACTTGTGTAGAGGAAATATCAGGGAACGCATCAATTGGCACAGTCAAAAAACTATATGCCCCAAAAAACAAAAGTCCGCATGCGCAAATGATCACCATTAAGCGCTGTCGGAGTGAAAATTCAATAATGCTAGTTAGCATTTTCGTCACCTGATCCAAGTCCGCTTAGCATACCTTGCAGGATAATAATAGATCCTGTGGCAATCTGCATATTTGGCTTAAGCACACCCTTAGCAATCCCAAAACTATTATCACGCTCTTCGGTTACATTGACTTTGGTTGGCAAAAAGCCATTTTTAGTTCTCACAAAAACAACATAATCATTATCAATCTTTAGCACTGATGATGAGGGAATAAGCATACTATTTTGGGGTAAATTGCCACCGATATACACCTCAACCATTTCGCCGACTTTGTATTCTTTGGCAGTGATTTTTGCTACCGCCAAAATTGTGTTTGTATCTCTATCAATAGCTACCGAGATTGTATCAATATAGCCGATATTTTTTCCAGACTGATCCAAAAGCACATCGCCTTTTTCAACCGTGTGCGCAAGATGTGCGGGTATGCGAATACGCCCTAAAAAACTATTGTCTTTGAGGGAGATTCTCACATAGGGTGTAAAGGCGTTGATTTTTTGCCCTATTTGTCTTGGAGCTACCGAAAGCACTCCAGATGCTCTAGCTACGATAGGAAAACCATAGCGCCCCTGCTTCCCACCCTCCATAAATGATCGACTAACACCCAATAAGTCAAGTTTTGCAAATGTTTCGTTGTATTTGAGTTTTAATTCATTCATTATAAGGTAGCTTAATTGATATTCACGGCGCGAAATCACACCACTTTCATAAAGCATTTTGTCTTTTTTTTCATTTTCTGATGCAATTTTAAGCCGTTCCCGTGTGTTGGTAAAGTCAAAAAAGAGTGTGCTAAGCTCATTGGAGCTAATATCACAGATTAAATCACCTTTTTCTACACGCTCCCCTTCACGCTTATAGATACTAACCACCACGGTTTCAAAGCTTGAACTCTGCGCCACAGAAGTTTTATCATCAAAATCAATCACGGCGTTAAAAGGTATGCCACGCGTGTCAAAGTCCTTAGTGCCTACATGTATGAGTTTTATACCATTGATTTTCATTTCATTTTCGTTTATTATGATCTCATCATAGCCCCATAGACAAGCACACAAACCACATATGAGAGCAATTTTTCGCATACCTTCTCCTTACTCTTTATTAAGATTCTCTAAAATGAGCGCCTGTGCTAAACTCTCTTCTAACATAGCCAAGGTATTGTTATAATCGCGCTTTGCTTCGATAGTCGCTATCATAGAATCTAAATAATTATTTTTGACTAGCAAATATTCAAAAACACTTGTTTTTCCAGCCTCATACCCAACCTTGCTAATTTCTGTAAGATTTTTCTTGTTTTCCTCATCTGCCTGTGCTACGCTGATAGCATTTTTTTTCATTTCAAGTTGTTTAAGATATGAGTGTGCATTGCTTTGCAGAGTATTTTTCAAAATCTCACTCTCTCGCACAGAACCACTTTGGAGTGCCAAATACATTGCTTTTTGATTGCCATATTTGGTAGTCAATGGGAGAGGGATTTTTACTTTAAAAGCTGCGCCTGTGTTAGATTCTGCAATATTAGCACCTGCACCAATTTCTACAGAATCAAAGCGACTTCTTGAGGCAAATTTCGCACTATTGGCATAATCTGCAATATCAAGCGCCACAATTTCTAAATAAAGCGAATCTTGAAGTTTAGATTCTATGTCCGCATCACTAAGCGTAATGTAACTAAAAATTAATCCACTCACTTCAATATCTATGCTACCATCCACAATCCCAAGGCCAACTTTTATGGCATTAAGAGTATTGGTTAGATTCTTTTTGGAGTTTTCATACATCACCTGCACACTCAAGAAATCGCTACGAAAGAACAAATACTGCGATCGTGAGATTCTTCCTGCATCAAAGCGAACTTTTGCTATATCTAATTGCTCTTTGGCATTCGATAACCTATCCTCATAAACCTTAAATTGCTCTTTTTGTGCAAGATAATCCAGATACAACCTCTTAATGCTAATCACACTAAGTCGTTTGGTAAGCTCATAGTTTTTTTGGGCTCGTATGTAGCGTGTTTCATACATTTGGCGCAATATACTACTAACCCAAGGTAAGCGCGGTGCTAGCATAAAATATGCTTCTGTTTCTAGCTCATTACCACCACTTGGAGAACGCACCTGCATAGAACTTACATCAGCATATGGACTATTCCATGCCCGTGCCGCTTTACCCTCATAAATTAGTGATTTTACATATGCTTGAGATTTGGCAAGCATTATAGAATTTTGCTCTATACGCTCCAAAAATTCATCAACACTCATCATATGCACAGAATCTACCATACTAAGGGATCGTGATGAAATTTGTCTAGATTCTTGTAGTGTTTGTGCGGATACAAATACACTCACGCAACACACACAAAACACAATTTTATATGCTATTTTCATTCAGAATTCACCTAATATGGAAAAATACTTCATAATCGCTCTTAAAGAAATCCTTCATCCTTAAAGTATCCTAAAATATTTTTATAAACACGTTTCTTAAAATGCGTAACATACTCAAAAATCTCCTTATAGGTAACAAATTTATACGCATCAAATTCCGGAGTGTGGGTCATAAGATTGATTTTGGCACCTGATTTTAATCGCACCAAGAAATATTTCTGAATCTGTCCATCAAATGGATACATTTTTTTGCTAATAGTCTCTGGAAAATCATACTTTACCCATTGTGGACATTCTGCGATGATTTCTACCTCACTTGTGCCTATCTCTTCACCCAACTCTCGAAAAAGCGCTTCTCTTGGATTCTCACTCCCATCAATCCCACCTTGTGGAAACTGCCATGCACCCTTTATGTCATTGCGTTGGGCGATAAAAAATTCACATTCATTTGGATATTTTGATGAAAGTATCACTGCTGCGACATTTGGCCGATATCGTTTCTGTTTTTCTTGTGTGTTTTGCATAAACCCATATCCTTGAAAGAATTAATCTTAATATTTTCACATACCTTAAAGTGCATTATACACTACCCAAAACAACAACGCCTAACTTAGCCACATCGCCAACTCATCAGCCAAAAGCATATCATCTGCGATAATATATTGACATTGTCTGCCTTGCATATCCATACGAGAGACTTTGTGGATTTTGTGAGAATCTAAAAGCAAAGCGAGATTGTGATGAGATTTTACAAGCTCATATGCCACGCCACTTTTGCACCTAAATCCAAGCATAATAGCCTCTAAGCTCAAATCTGCATCACTTAGTCTTTCTTCTAAGCGATAATGCGGATTAGCAATATAATTTTTTATATTTTTGTGTGCCATGGTCCGTATTTTGCCAACTCGCCCAAATGCCCCCGCGCCACATCCTATGTATTCCTTTAACTCCCAATATCCCATATTATGGCGACAATATGCACCATTTTTTGCATAATTTGATACTTCATATTGACTAAAACCAAGATGATCAAGAATCTCGCGCACTTCATAGCTCAAACTTTCTTTTGGTAGCACATGCTCCCTACCCTCAAAGCGTGAATCTGCATCAATACTCAAAGAATACGCCGAAACATGTGTCAATGGCAGGTTTTTGAGGTTTTCAAATTCTTGTTGAAGACTAGAGTGAGAATCTAATGGCGTGTCATACATCATATCGCAATTAATATTACTAAACCCCGATTTTTGAATGGATTCAAACGCACCTACAATATCCTTAATAGTATGATCACGCTCCAAAAATACAAGTTTCTTAGGATTAAAGCTTTGCACACCTACGCTTATGCGATTTGCACCAAGATTATAGAGAGCTTTGCACCAAGCAGTGGTGATGAGATTAACATTAGATTCTACACTGATTTCACAATCCCTACTTGTATATGCCCAAAAACTTGCAAAAATATCATCATAATAATGTGCCGGTAAAATATTTGGTGTCCCTCCACCGATAAAAACACTCTGCAACTTTCCATAAGGCATATAACGTTCTAGCGATATGCGAATATCTTCACAAAGTGCTTGTATATACATAGGATATATATCTTTGGAATCTACCACAGAATTAAACGCACAATATCCGCATTTACTCGCACAAAATGGTATGTGAATATATAATAACATCTCTAGTCCTTTAAAATTTCGCGCCATTATACTACACCACTCTTGCTTGTGTCTTTAAGCAAAGAAAAGATACAATCCAAAAGCATACTCTTAGCTCTTTAGGATGATACATGACAAAACCCTTACACGTTTTACTTATTTTTTGCCTATGCTTTGCAGAAATCTTTGGCGCACACGCAATAGCACTTTTTGGCACACCAAAATATCCTAGAGATTTTAGCCATTTTGACTACGTTAATCCCAACGCACCAAAAGGTGGTACGCTCAAAAGTTTTGAACTTGGCACTTTTGATTCACTAAATCCTTTTGTCCAAAAAGGCAATGCTGCTCAAAGTATCCTTGCTCTTGTGTATGAAACGCTTGGCGTGGGAAGCCTTGATGAGAGTGCGACAGAATATGGACTTATTGCACAAGAATTCATCCTGGATCCAAAGGGATTTTTTTTAGAATGTCATATCAATCCAAAGGCAACCTTTAGCGATGGAATCCGTATAAGTGCGGAAGATGTGAAATTTAGCTTTGAGACATTAATGACGCTTGGCAAAATCGAATATCGTCGCTACTACGCTGATGTGGAGCGTGTGGAAGTATTAGATTCTCACAAAGTGCGATTTTATTTTAAAACCAACAAAAATACCGAACTTCCTCTTATTCTCTCACAACTCCCTATCTTACCAAAACATATCTTTGTAACACAACAAGGCAACACCTTTGGGCAAAACCCCTTAGATTTGCCGATAGGAAGTGGTCCTTATGTCGTAGATTCTTATGATCTAGGACGCAAAATCATTTTAAAAGCCAACCCAAATTATTGGGCTAAAAATCACCCTACAAGAAAGGGTTTTTTCAACTTTGAGAATCTTGAAATAGAATACTACAAAGATCCTGTTGTAGCCCAACAAGCCTTTATGGCTGGAGCGTATAATTGGCGTATAGAATCTAGTGCAAAAGTCTGGGCAAAAGACTATAATACCCCTAAACAAGCGCTTCAAAAAATAGTGATACCAAACAATCTCCCAAGCACTTTGCAAGGATTTTTTTTCAATACCAAAAGGCAGGTATTTGCTAATGTGCTCGTGCGCGAAGCAATTTTTTATGCCTTTGATTTTGAGTGGAGCAACCAAAACCTCTTTTTTGGACAATATGAGCGCACCATTAATATTTTTGATAATTCAATCTTTGCTTCTAGCGGAATTCCTATGGGAGAAGAAAAACGCATTCTTCAAAAGCTCCCTCTCACGGATTCTAGAATCCTCACCCAAAAATATCTCATTCCTCGCACAGATCACAAACTCCCGCCACGTATCGAATCTGGTTGGAAAGATTGGCGAGGTATCACACATATCGATAATGCCGCAATTTTTGCGCAAGATAAACGCGAGAATCTCAAATATGCCGCCTCACTCTTAGCCCAAGCGGGCTTTAGATTCAAAAATGGCGTACTTGTGGATACAGATGATATGCCACTGCGTTTTGAGATTATGATAAATTATGAGGGATTTGAGCGCATTTGTCTCCCATTTATCCAAAACCTCCAAAAACTAGGCATACAAGCCACACTTGCCAAAGTCGATGACACACAATACACCAACCGCTTGCGCAATTTTGATTATGATATGGTGATTGGACTTGTAGGACAGAGCTTAAATCCCGGAAATGAACAGAGATTTTATTGGGGAAGTGAAGCGGCAAATAATTCTGGGGGGCGAAATTACGCACGGATTGATGATAGTAATATAGATTTTCTCATAGAACAACTCATCAAAGCCAAAGATTCTAAAGAAAAAATCGCCTATGGCAAGGCACTTGATAGAATCTTGCTCTGGGGCTTTTATATGATTCCACACTTTCATGCAAAAGGCTATCGCATAGCGTATTGGAATGATACAATTGCTATGCCCGACACACAGCCACTCTATGGATTTGATCCATATGTATGGTGGGCAAAATGACAACGCCACATAGCGTCATATTTGGTGGAAGCTTTGATCCACTCCATAACGGACATCTTGACATTATGCGCTATGTGTTACAGACACTTCATGCAGAGCAACTTATCCTTTTGCCCACATTTTGTTCGCCGTTTAAAAAAGAATTTTTATTAAGCCCAAAAGAACGCCTGATAATGTGTGAAATGACAAGTGCCTATCTTTCTAGATGCTATCCACAAGCACACATTACTGCATGTGATTTTGAGATTATGCAATCAAAGCCTACATATAGTATTGAATCTGTGCGATTCTTGCGAAATACACTTGGAGATTCTGCACGGCTTGGATTTGTGCTTGGATGGGATAATTATGCACAATTTCATCTATGGAAAGATTATACAATCCTATCAAGTATGCTTTCTTTGCTTGTTTTTGATAGAGGAAATCACGATCTTAAAAGCTTTAATTCCCTCACACAAGGTTTAGGTCTTACAGATTTAGAGGCACATTTTATCCCTTTTTGCTCTGCAATCTCTTCAACACACATTAAAAAACAATTTGCCAAAAAGGATTGTGCCCATGAAGCTTTTGGACAAATTCCATCGTTTTTAGTCCCTACTCTCAAAGACTTCTTACAAAAACATTTGTTATAATACCCGCATATTACTCAAAGGAGCGTTTTTGCAAAACCTTGCCCAAGAAATTATACAAATTTTAGAAGACAAAAAAGCAGAAAATGTCGTGTGTATCGATGCAAGTGATAAAGAATACCTTGTAGATTATGTCGTAATAGCTACTGCTATGGTGGGCAAACATTCTTTTGCCCTCCTTGATCACCTAAAAACTACGCTCAAAGCCAAGGGTGTAGAATTTTATGCCACTGATGAAGAGAGTGAAGATTGGATTATTGCGGATTTAGGAAGTGTGATGGTGCATATCTTTACGCAAAACCACCGCGCAAAATTCAATATAGAAGAATTTTTACAAACCCTCCCAAAACGCCTCATTTAGAATCTAAATACCACAAGACGCCTATAAAACATTTGATACAACACAACAAACACAAAGCTAAGCAGTATAAGCACAAAACTTTGGTGAGCAAAAACCACACTTAAAATCACAAAAGGCGTATATAATGCCAAAATCCATACCGAAGTTTTAGCATTACTCTTAGCAAAACGCTTATAAATAAGCATATGAAAATGCACACCATCTGGTTGCATAGGTGATAAACCTCTTTTTACCTTTTTACGAAAGATTGAAAAGAGTACTTCCCATACTGGATATATCATAAGGCTTAATCCAAACCACGCACTTACGCCATTTGATTGGTTTTGTGTCAGGGAGATGAGTAAAAATCCTGCTAAAAATCCTAGAAAATACGCACCACCATCTCCCAAAAAAATTCTTCCACGCGGAAAATTTAACACAAAAAACCCCAAGATAGCTGGTATGATTAAGATAGCAAGGTGAAAAATATCCCAATCTTGCACTCTGTATGCCACAATCGCAACAGCACCAAAAATCAAGACACACACACCACTTGCCAAGCCATTAAATCCATCAATGATGTTGGTAGCATTTGTGACGCCTACAAGTGCAAAAATACTAAAAAGCATACCAGCAACATACGGCAATACAAATCCGAGTGATAAATCACTAATGTAAGCGTGCATTGTATAACACGCCAAAAATGCTCCAAAACATTGCAAAAGCAACCGAAGCTTTGGACTTAGTGCGGAGCTAAAATCTTCTGCTAAGCCACTTAAAAAAATAATCAAACTTCCAAATAAAAGCCCTATAATGGGTTTATCAAAGCCAAAAAATATAGTGCAAGCACATAAAAAGGCTACAAAAATCCCAAGTCCACCAGCGCGAGAAGTATTATCGGTATGGAATCTTTGGGGTTTATCTGATGTTGCAGAATCTACAAAAAAATGCAAACGAGCAGAAACTTTAATAATGCCAAGACATACACACAGGCTTAGTAAAAACCCTATAAATGCGCTAGTGATGAGAGTAATATCAATTGCCAAAGGTTGCTCCAAATGATAATAAAAAGTTGGCATTATAGCACTAAATACACATTTTAAACATAGGCTTTGTGTAATTTATATTATGTATAGAAAAAAGATTGAAAAGTACTCTTTTCAATCTTTCGGCGAAAGAGACAAAAAGCACATGCCATGCAACCAGATTCACTGCACCTACATACATTGATATTCACATGTCTTCAAAGACGCCATAGCACATCTGCAAATGC
>NZ_FZPO01000068.1 GCF_900198655.1 Helicobacter equorum
GCTACTTGTGCATCATTTTTGCTTGCTATATCTTTGATATTTTGAATGCGTTGTTCAAAGTTTTCTATTCGCGCTTTTAGCATAGCCTTTGCGTGCAAAGGAATATCGCTTCGAGTAAAAGCATCGCTTGCCGGACTTAAATCATCGGTATTTGTCTCGCCATCGACTTTAAACACACAGGCTTTAATGACCTCTGGCAATCCAGGTTTTTGCAAAAACCATTCAGCATTTGCCCAAGATTCTAAAACCTCTTTAGCTAGAGGATTATTCGCACTAAGTTTTGCAATATCCTCAAAGCTATTATATACAAGCAGTGTGTGTTTGAGCGCGTTAGCACATTCTTTGGCAAGTGTAGTATCTGCTAATGATAGCCCTTCAATAAGTGGTTTGACATTATATCCACCTAGCATAGTCCCAAGGTATTTGATCGCTTCTAATGGCGTAAAAACTTGTTCTTTGCCACTTTTTAGAATCTCTGCAAAAAATTCTGCTTTGAGTTTTGCTGCATCATCAACACCCGGATTTACTCTATGGATTAATAACTCTTTTGCAAATGCTTTTTGTTCAGCACTAGCATTTGAGCTTTTGCAAATATCTATTGCGCATTGTGTTTGTTTGACATTAAGCGGTAATGGAGGTATGCCCTGCTCCTCACGTTCGGCTTTGAGTTTGTTATATTCTTCTATGAATTGTGCAAAATCCATCTTTCTCTCCTTATGTAAAATCCTTGAAGCTCTTTGAAAGCTCCTCAAATTATAAAGCAAAGAAGTTAATTATAGAATCCAAAGAGATTTTAAACACATCAAGAAAGACAAAATTTATAAGAAAATGTAAATTATGAGAGGATAGTTGGTGTATTACATATGCTAGGAATGCGTAAGATTCTCTCATATAGGCTTTTGCAAGTCACTATGAGAGAACAACAAAAAGTTAAGAAACTTGTTACTTTTTGTAATTATCAATAGAAGTTTGGAGAATGCGTTGCGCTTCTTGTTTGTCTTTAAAGTCTTTGACCTTCACCCATTTGTTTGGCTCGAGTGTTTTATAAGTTTCAAAGAAATTTTTTATTCTATCAAGTGTGATTTTTGGTAAATCCTCTAGGGTTTTGATATTGTCATAGCGTGGATCGATTTTAGAAATAGGCACACTAATAAGTTTTTCATCAACTCCACTCTCATCTTCCATGATTAAAACCCCAATAAGCCGTGCTTTGATCACACTTCCTGCTTGTAATGGATATTCGTTAATCACCAATACATCAGCTGGATCACCATCATCGCTTAGTGTATTTGGTACAAAACCATAATTTGCTGGATAAAACATCGCACCATACATCACACGATCTACCACGACAGCACCACTTTCTTTATCCACTTCGTATTTGATATTTGATCCATATGGAATCTCAATGACAACATTGATGGCATCAGGATTAGAACCTATAGCAATTTTTTCTATATTCATTTTTGCTCCTTTAGTAGTATTTTAGAATCTAAAGTTGTTGCAATATAAAGCTTTGCATATCAGCAACAATTTCTTCTATAGTGCGCTCACCATTGATTTTGTGCAAGAGATTTTTGTTGTTATAAAAACTCTCAATTTCTTGCAAAGGTGTGAGATAGACTTTCATTCTATTGTTAAAAACCTCGACATTATCATCAGCGCCCCGTGCGCGTCCTAGCACTCTATCACGCGCCACCTCTTCACTAACCTCGACTTCTATTACACTTTTTAGCACTACATCACTCTGCCCTTGTAGTTGCGAATCTAGAGCTTCCATTTGTTCTACACTGCGTGGATAGCCATCAATGATAATCACATCTTTTGGAGCATTTTTGATCGCACCAACAATCGTACTTACCACAATTTCAAGCGGAACTAAATTTCCTTTGCTTACAAAACTATCGATAAGCTTACCTTGCTCACTGCCACTAGCCACTTCTGCACGCAATAAGTCACCAGTGGAATAATGCACAATCTTTTGTGTATTATTTTGTGCGATAATTTGAGCATCGGTGGTCTTGCCACTGCCTGGTGCTCCAATGATAAGAAATAATGTTTTCATAAATTCTCCTTAGTGTTTTGGGTTACGCAATCGTATATGCAACTCACGCAATTGCTCCTCAATTACCTCGCTTGGTGCATTTGTGAGTAGGCATGTCGCTTTTTGTGTTTTGGGGAATGCGATAACATCACGCAAAGAAGCACTATGTGTAAGTAGCATAATAAGTCTATCAAATCCCACAGCAAATCCTCCGTGTGGTGGCGCACCATAGCTTAGTGCCTCTAGTAAAAACCCAAAGCGTTCTTTGGCTTGTTCTTGAGAAATATTAAGGATCTCAAAGACTTTGTTTTGTATAGAATCTTTGTGGATTCTGATACTTCCTCCACCCAACTCTATTCCATTAAGCACAATATCATACGCGATAGATTGGATAGATTCTATATCGCCAGATTCTATGCCCTGCTCTAAATTTTTTGGCATTGTGAATGGGTGATGTAGTGCCGATATACTCCCATCATCATTAATTTCAAACATAGGAAAATCCACCACCCACAAAAACTCAAGCTTTTGTGAATCTATAAGTCCCATATCTTGAGCAACCTTAAGTCGCAAACGCCCCATATAATCCCACACGATTTTCTTTGGTCCTGCACCAAAAAAGACCACATCACCTACTTCTGCACCAACGCGTTTTAAAAGTAATTCAAGATCCCAAGCCGAAAGGAATTTTGCTAATGGTCCTTTTATTTCGCCCTCTTTGACTTGTACATATGCCAAACCTTTTGCGCCAAATTTACGCACAAATTCCTCTGCTTCGCCCAAAGTTTTTCGTGTAAAGAATGCATCACCACCTTTAACACATAATGCCTTAAATCTATTGAGTTTTGAATCTTTGGCAATAGATGCAAAAATCTCATTACTGCAAGTCACAAACAAATCACCCACTTCCACAAGTGGCATAGCAAAGCGCAAGTCTGGTTTATCACTTCCATATGTTTCCATAGCATCTTGCCAAGTCATTCTCCTAAATGGTGTTGAAATTTCTTTGCCACACGCACGGAAAATATCTGCAAGAAGATTTTGCGCTACTTGCATGACATCTTCTTGATCACAAAAACTCATCTCCACATCGATTTGTGTAAATTCAGGTTGTCTATCTGCACGCAAGTCCTCATCTCTAAAACATTTGGCGATTTGAAAATACCTATCAAATCCACCAACCATCAAGAGTTGCTTAAATATTTGTGGGCTTTGAGGTAAGGCAAAAAATTGCCCATCATGGACGCGTGAAGGCACAAGATAATCTCTGGCACCCTCTGGCGTTGAGGCAGTAAGAATAGGTGTCTCCACCTCTAAGAAATCCATTTTTTGTAGTGAGTTTCTTACCGCAATAGCGACATCAGATCGGATTTTAAAAATCTCGTATGCTTTTTTTGCACGCAAATCCAAATATCGATATTTTAGGCGCAAATCCTCACCAACATTTTCACTTCCTATGTCAATGGGTGGCGTGAGGGATTTATTTTCGATAATAAGTTCATCAAGCACGATTTCAACAAAGCCAGTTTTAAGCTTTGGATTTTCTAACCCCTCTCCTCTAGCACGCACTTTCCCCTTAGCGATAAGGACAAATTCATCACGCACACTTGAAGCAATATCATACGCTTGGGAGCTAGGATCGCACACAAGTTGCACAATCCCACTTTTATCGCGTAAATCAAGAAATACAATTCCCCCATGATCACGATAACTATTGCACCATCCACATACACGCACCTCTTCCCCAATATGCTCTTTGACAATATCTGCACACAAATGAGTTCTATACATAAGTTTATTTCCTTAAAGAATAAGTTTAGCTTTTAAGAAATCGTTTGAGAGCTTGTTCTATCTCAATAGGATTAGATTTTGTAATAAACGCATCAGCCTTAAGTGTTTCTGCCATTTGTCTATTAGAATCCGAACTCATAGAAGAATTGATAATCACAGGAATATGTGCAGTTTCAGGATTTTCTTTGACACGTTTCAATACTTCAAATCCCGAAATAACAGGCATTTCTATGTCCGTAATGATTGCTCCTACCATTTTTACCACACCAGCATTATTGAGATAATCTAGTAAGCTCTTGCCATTTGGGAATGTAAAATATTGTAATTCAAGCTTTTCTATGATGTGTTGGAGATTTTTTGCTGCAGTCTTAGAATCCTCTGCTAAAAGCACTATACGATTACTCATAATGGGTCCTATACTCTCTAAATCAAGCTCATTTACAGAACCTTGCATAGGAAACGCATCAACCACCATTCTTTCTACATCGAGGATCTGCACTACCTCGCCATTATCATACTTGGTTGTAGCTGTAACTTTAGAATTTCCATCAATTCCATATTCACTTCCTATATTGACTTTATTCCAGCTCTTTTGAATAATACGCTTAACATTGCGAATCTTAAGTCCCACCGTGTAATTTGAAAAATCGCAGATCACCACAAGGCACCTATCGGTTTGCACGGAATATTGTGTGAGATCCTCATAAGGATCCGAAGGATTGTAATGAATCCATCGTCGCATATCTACAAGCGGAATTGTTTCATCGCGTACAGTGAGAAATCCTAACAAAACACCGGTATTATCTCCTTCTGTTTCTGTAATGACATCATTATAGTAAATAATCTCACGAACCTTAAAGACATTCATCGCATAGAGTTGTGTCAATCCCTCTTGCTCCTCTTCCAAAGTGAAACATAAAAACTGCGCCTCATTTTTGAGGTGTAAAGTCGTGGTTTTGTCAATATTTTCTATCAAGACAATCTCCCTAAGCGTATTTATCTAGCATATAAATCTTTAAGAAAAGAAGTGTGAAATCGTGTATAATTCTACCAAAAATAGCTTAAAAATCACAAAAAGGACTTATCTTGCAGAGTTTAGATTCTATAGATTCCAAAAACTATCATCAAGCTATTGATACACTCAATAAAATGGCTCATTATTATTATGTTTTAGATTCTCCTATCGCAAGTGATGCAGAGTATGATACACTATATCATAAACTCAAAGTCTATGAGGACGCCAATCCAGATTCTATATCTCCAAACTCACCAACACAACGTGTAGGTGATGTCCCATTAAGTGAGTTTAGCAAGAATACGCATCGTAAGCGTATGTGGAGTCTTGATGATATTTTTATTGATGATGAGCTAGAAGAATGGCTACACAGAATCCACAAAAGCAATCCACACGCTACCTTTACATGTTCGCCAAAATTTGATGGAGCTTCACTGAATCTCTTGTATGAAAATGGTTTGTTACAAAGCGCTACTACTCGTGGCAACGGGATAGAGGGCGAGCTTGTAACACAAAATGCAAAAACGATATTTTCTATCCCACTTCAAATTCCTTATAAAGAACAAATAGAAATTCGCGGAGAAGTGCTAATTTCCAAAGATGATTTTGAATCTCTTAATGCCCAAAGACTTGCAGAGAATATTCCGCTTTTTGCAAACCCACGCAACGCCGCAGCAGGTAGTCTAAGACAATTAGATTCTAAGATTACGGCTAAGCGCCCTTTGCGTTTTATGCCATGGGGTGTGGGTGCTATCCACACACAACCACAAAGTTTTTATGAAACTCTTAAATCCTTAGAATCTTTTGGTTTTATGCCCATGCCATTTTTGGTGCATTGCACAGACAAAGCGGGTATTATACATGCGTATCAAACCCTCTTAAATTTCCGCGAATCCTACCCACTTATGCTTGATGGTATGGTCATAATGATTGATGAATTTGAGATTCAAGAGCAACTTGGTTGGACAATCAAATCTCCGCGTTTTGCGTGTGCATATAAATTTCCGGCGGTAGAAAAAACTTCTATTGTTAAAGACATTGTGTTTCAAGTCGGACGCACAGGCGTTATCACACCTGTAGCAGAGCTAGAGCCTGTGGAAATTGAGGGTGCGATGATTGCTCGTGCGACACTTCATAATTTTGGCGAAATTGCCAAAAAGGATATTCGTATCGGTGATAGAGTGGTAATAATCCGTAGTGGAGATGTGATACCAAAAATTATTTCTTCCATTCATACATTACGCGATGGCTCACAAACCAAAATAACCCCACCTACTATTTGCCCAGAATGTGGGGAAGAATTATTAATCGAAGAAATCCTTATCAAGTGTCAAAACCTTAATTGCCCCGCACGCGTTAAAGAATCTATTGTGCATTTTGCATCAAAAAAAGCGCTTAATATCGATGGTTTGGGAGAAAAAATTGTATATGAGCTTTTTGATAAGGGCTTGATATGTGGGATTTTAGATCTCTATACACTCAAAGAAGAAGAATTGCTTGCACTTCCTGGTTGGAAACAAAAACGCGCCCAAAACCTTTTGCAAAGCATTCATAATACTTATGGTATAGATCTTTGGCGATTGGTGAATGCATTTGGAATCGAGCATATTGGTGAGGGTGCGAGTAAAAAACTTGCCAAACATTTTGGACTTGGAGTTTTTGGTGCCCATGAAACAGAAATCATGCAAATAGATGGCTTTGGTGAAGAGATGGCAAAATCATTATGCGAATTTAATCACGCGAATGCAGAGCTTATAGCCACAATGTTGCAAATCATAAAACCTAAGGTGTCGGATGTGAATGTTGCTAAAGTTTCTATATTTGCTAATAAAAGTGTGGTGATTACAGGCACACTCTCTGCCCCAAGAGAGCATTTTGTGGAAATTTTGGAAAGTTTGGGTGCTAAGATAAGCTCATCGGTGAGTAGCAAAACAGATTTTTTGTTATGTGGAGAAAATGCTGGTAGCAAACTCACAAAAGCACAGAATCTCGGTATAAAAATCCTTAACGAAAAAGATTTAAGGGCATATATAGATTCTCTGTAATGAGCTTAGATATTGTCGGTTTATATGGAGAGATTCTCTAACTCTTATTTAGTCTCATTATGCAATCTAATACACAAAGAAAAGTCACATAATGCAGTATTTGGATATGCTAGACTTTTATGGCAAATGTATTCAAAAAGGGCGTATTACAGAATATATTTCTTTGGAATCTCTATAATGTGGTTTGTATTCTTTTTTATTATTGTGCCTTGTATATTACTTATAGGATTCTTTATTGCTAGTGTTTTTAAAGATTTAAGTATTAAATGGATGGGCATAGCTATGGAAGTCATCTCTCCTATCCTTCTTGCAAGAGAAGCAAGGATAGTCCTTATATAGGCAAATGGGGAAAACTATTAAGAAACAATGCAATATACCCAACTTGCAAAGAAATCCATTTGTTGGATAACCGAACTTGGTTAGCTCTTAATACTGGATTAATTGCCTTGATTGTAGAGATTTGAAGTAAAGCATTAGACAGGGAAGTAAGGAGGAAAAGGAATTTCTTTTGTATAAGAACGATCTTTCTCTTAAACCATACAAAACAATAAAGACTTTCACCACAAGGAAGTTATAGTGAAGATATCACTAAGCGGTAGTTTGAGACATAACAATCTCACAGCATTAAAAAAGAAAGGCAATACATTTAAGTTTTCTATGCAAAAAACCTTAATAAAAATTTAAAAAATAAACCCAAAGCGACACTCATAAAATATCGATTATAACGATATATAATGGCATTTTCTTTTAATAAAATTTTGAGTCCCGGTTCGTAGATGATTATTAAAAGATTATTAAAACATTTTGTTTTGCTTCAAAATGCAATTATAGCATTTTACACCTATTTATAGGGCTTTATAGACCTAAAAATAGAGAATATTTTTATACATTTATATTTTATACTAAATTTTGGACACCATCTAAAATCGATAAAAAATATACGATTATAGCCCTTAAAAATGCCTGTATATCGATATTATAGGATTTATAAAAAAGAAGAAAAAATGAGAAAAGTGCGTACTATGGTGGAGTTGTGGGGAATCGAACCCCAGTCCAAAAAGCATTTCCACTAAGACTCTACATGTTTAGATAGGATTTTTATCTTTTTGTCCCAAGAGAAAACCCCCAAACTCTACATGACAAGCAGCCTCTTTGTCTTTTTGCTAAACCAAGACATATCTAGCAAGCATCTAGCATAATGACGACAGAATCTAAAAGGCTAGAACTCTTAGAAATGTCGGCTCCCAAAAAGGAAATAAGACTTACGCTACTTTTGCGTAAGCTGGAGCGTAATTTGTATTGTTTGCGTTTATTGTTATTTGGCAGTTTTAGAGCTTACCGGCTCACATGCACTTAGATTCTACACTTCCTGTCGAATTCCTTTTCAACCCCATAATAAGTAGCAAGGTAGGCATTATATCAAAAATTGGCACATAAAATCTCACAAATTTTTGATATGCCTACAACAAGCTATGCAGATAAAACACCCATCATACAACACAACAAGAGATATAAAAAACCTTGCTGATTGCCACGCTATTAGCGCTTTGTGTGCTCTCTTACAATTTGTATTAAATCTATGGCATTTTGGCGTGGTAAGTCTGGTAGCATACCATGTCCAAGGTTAAATATATGTCCGCTTTTTTTTCCCATAACGCGTAATATCGCCTCCACGCCATCTATCATAGAATCTCTATCATATAGTCTCGCAGGTTCGAGATTACCCTGCAAAACATATTTGTGTCCGAGTTTTTGTTTGGCTAATTCCATAGGAGTGCTCCAATCCACACCAAACACATCAAATACTCCATCAATATGATCCAAAAATCCTGCAATACCTTTAGGGAAAAGCATCACAGGGATATGTGGATATTTATTTTTTAAAAATTGTGCAATATCTTGCATATAACGCCAACTAAATTCAAAATACGCACTACACTCAAGTGCCCCAGCCCAACTATCAAAAATTTGCACAGCATTCGCACCAGATTCTATTTGTCGTGCAAGATAACCCTTTAGCTCATCACTAATTTTGCTTAATAAGCTATGCAAGAGTGTCGGATTACTATAAAGCATTTTTTTGCTTTTTGTATATGTCTTGCTCCCCTCGCCTTCTATCATATATGTAGCAAGTGTCCAAGGAGATCCACAAAACCCTATCAATGCCTTATCTTTGGGAAGCTTTTGGCGTAGTATACTCAATGTATCATACACATATTCTAGATTCTTGAATGCACCACTCTTAAGAGAATCTACATCATTTTGTGTTGTAATTGTTTGCTTAAATTTTGGTCCCTCTCCAGCGACAAATTCAAGATCCAAACCCATCTCAAGTGGCACTACCAAAATATCACTAAATAAAATTGCTGCATCAACATCCAAGATTTCTACAGGCTGAAGCGTAACTTCAGTAGCAAGCTCCACATTTTTACACAAATCCAAAAAGCTTCCAGCCTCTGCACGTGTAGCTTTGTATTCGGTTAAATATCGCCCTGCTTGTCTCATTAGCCATATCGGTGTGTATGGCGTAGGTTTCCTAAAACACGCATCGACAAAAATCATAGCTCAATCCATTTTTGGGCAATACGCACAGCATTTGTTGCTGCACCCACACGAAGTTGATCTGCTACACACCATAAATGCAAGATTTTTGGATCAAAGTTATCTATGCGTATGCGTCCGACATAAGTTTGATCTGTCTCTGTAGCGGTAAGTGGCATAGGATATTGATTATTCTTGACATCATCGATTAGCACAACATTTGGAGCATTTTTTAGCACTTCTCTAGCTTTTATGCTATCTATAGCATTTTCAAAGCGGATTGTAATACTCTCGCTATGACTTCTTAGCACTGGCACACGCACACAAGTCGCACTTATAGGTAGGGTTGTATGCAAGATTTTATTTGTTTCATTGATCATTTTCATTTCTTCTTTGGTGTAATCATTATCCAAAAAGACATCAATATGTGGAATTGCGTTGAGTGCGATACGATGTGCAAAAACCTCTGCTTCACAAGATTGAATATCAAAATTTAAAATCTGACGCATTTGTGTAAAAAGCTCTTCTATGCCTCTTTTACCCGCTCCTGAAACTGCTTGATACGTGCTTACATCGACACGATCGATACCAAATGCTCTATGTAGTGGTGCAAGAATATGTACCATTTGGATTGTCGAACAATTCGGATTTGCGATGATACCACGCTTTTTATATAACGCTATATCCTCTGGATTGACTTCTGGAACAACAAGTGGCACATCCGTATCCATTCTAAAATGACTTGTATTATCAATAACCAATGCACCGGCTTTAACCGCACTAGGTGCATATCTTGCGCTCACACTCCCACCAGCAGAAAAAAATACAATCTCAATTTCTTCTTTTGCAAACACTTCATCAGTGGTTTCTAAGATTTCATACTCTTTGTCTCTAAATGAGACGCTCTCCCCTGCACTACGCGCACTTGCAAGTGGCACAAACTTGCCTACAGGAAAATTTTGCTCTTCTAAGACTAATGCTAATTCTTCACCGACAGCACCACTCGCACCGACGATTCCTATATTATATTGTTTCATTATAGCTACTCCAAAGATGAATTTAGGATTCTAAACCAAAAACTTCGGATTATACAACAATTCCTTAAAATCTTAAAAGAGTTTTTCGCTCAAAAGTCGTATGCCAATAGTTCCAAACGCCATATTTTTCCCAAAAGGTTGATAAAAAACATTACCATATGTGCAATCTATTTGCACCATATCGCGTTTAAGCCAGATTCTCACACCTACTTGATACATTGCAGGTGTTAATTGCTCTTTAAATCCCTCTGCCATAAGCCAAATATATTCATTCATATCGTATTCAAAACCAACGCCAAGGGTATAGAGGTTGTGGATTTTTGTGGCTTTGTAGCCTAGATTTGTATGCAAAAAAAGTTGATTAGCAAAAAATGCTTTACTAAAAAGTGCATATGTATAAAAAGTATCATTATGGTTTAAAAATCGTCCTAAACGCGCATTGCCAACGCTAAGCCCATAGCTAAATCCATCACGCTCTAAATCATAAAAGATTTTTTTGAAAGCAAAAACAGCAACACCTTGATACGCACCATAAGGACCAGTATGTGAAGAATCTTGATAAGTCAAATTTCCACCAAGCGTCATTTCGGTATCAAACAAAAAATTGCACGCAGGAAGTGCCCATAGCTCATGACCCCCTCCAAATTTTGTCCAGCTTTCTATTTGGCAACTTTTTGGCGCGACGACACGAGCATCATCAGTATTCATAGGGCGTGCACCAAAAAGAACCTCGCACAAAAAAACAAAAGCACTAAGAATAAAAAACATATTGTATTTCATAATGTGCATTATAACTTTAAATACCCATAAAATCAAAATCTAAGGCACAATATCTTATAATTAACGCTACACTACAAAATCTAAAGGGAATTTATGCATGCATCTTATATACGCAACCTTGATCTTGTCATACGCAAAATTGAACGCGCACGCTTAGCTTACAATCCTCATCATATTGTGTCGCTTTTGGCAGTGAGCAAATATGCCACAACAGAGCAAATTACGCTTTTACA
>NZ_FZPO01000037.1 GCF_900198655.1 Helicobacter equorum
GCAATAAGCCACCTTTGCCATAATTTTTGGTTGGATTATCACGATGTCGTCCATCACTAGCACAAAATTTTCCAGCTCCTGCCATAAATACTTTATCTATATATTCTTTTACTATCCAAGGCTCACCCATCCACCAACCAGGCATTTGATAAATCCATACATCAGAATCTAATAATTTTTGCACTTCAGATTCTATATCATAGCCCTTATCTATATGTGTTTCTACAATATTGCACCCAAAAAATTGCAATGTTTCTTTAGCCACTTCCTGTAAAGTCGCAGAAAGCCTACCTTCACTACTACCAAACCTTTTGCCTCCGTTAATAAGTAATATATTTTTCATTTATTCTCCTTTTTTGTAGTCTTTTTACAGCCTTTATATTGTTTACTTTGTGGATTATATCCATCAATATTATTACGTAGCATTTCATCATAAACACCAAGCTTATAATCTAATGTTTCAAGCACAGATTTTAGCTCCTCAATAGTATCTGCAACAATCTCTTTTTGCCTAGCAATCAATTCTCGTCGCTCTTTTGCTGTTACATCGCCCTTGTTTGCGAGCTCTATGTAATGTTTAATAGTCGGAATATCCATTTGGGCTTTACGAAACCAGTTAATCCAACGCACCCATTCCACATCGCGCTCGCTAAAATATTTGACTTGATTGTCATCTTTTTCCACAAAAGGAAACAAACCTCTCTTTGCCCAAAAACGCAAGGTATGCGAAGACACTCCTGTCTTTTTTTCTACCTCAATAATTGTATAAGCCACAAACGCCTCCTTAAGATCGCCAGCTGCTAAAACCTAAATCCACAAAATACATGAAATTATAAAATATCAGAGTTACTCTAACTCAAGGCTTGCCCTCAAATGTGTATCACAAAATAGTAGAAAATACGAATATAAAAACCCCAATATCCTAAGAATCCATAGAGGCTAGTAAATGCCTAATAACTTCCCTATCATCAAAAGGCAAAATCTTATCACCAATAATCTGATAATTCTCATCGCCCTTGCCAAGCACAAGCAAAACCTCATCATCTTGCAATGATTGTATAGCAAGTTCTAGCGCTTTTTGGCGATTAGATTCAATAATGAGTTTGGTAGTATCACGCACGCCTTGAGCAATTTGGGCGATTATAGAATCTGGATCTTCACTGCGAGGATTATCGCTTGTGAGATAGATTCTCTGTGTATAGGTATCTGCTATGGCTCCCATTTTTGGTCTTTTGCTTGTATCACGATCACCACCTGCACCAAAGAGCACAACAAGTTTACGCCCTGTGAAGCTTTGAAAAATTTGCTCCATACCATCGTGAGTGTGTGCAAAATCCACAATAATAAGCGGTTTGGTAGAAATAACTTCCATACGCCCACTCACACCGCCAAAATGTGCAATAACTTGCGTGAGTGAATCTAAAGGTTCATGTGTGAGAAGTTTTAGCGCACCAAGTGCTGCTAGTGCATTATAGAGATTATGTTTACCAAAAAGCTTAGTGTAGAGTTGTGCAATCTCTAAGGGCGCAATTTTGTCATCCCATACCACCTGCGCATGCACATTATGAGATATATCATAAGATATCGTATGCAAGTTTGCTTTAGATTCTATACCATAGGTATAAGCATTGGTAAGATTGTAGCGTGCTTTTGGCTCATCGGCATTAAGAAGCTTTATGCTATCGCAACCAAAAAAGCTATTTTTCACACGGATATATTCCTCTAAGCTTTTGTGAAAATCTAAATGATCGCTTGTGATGTTGCTTAAAATCTTTAGTCCAAAATGCACGCCCGCGATACGATCTTGCACGATAGCATGTGAACTTACTTCCATAATAAAATATTCGCATTCTTTAGCAGATTCAAAGTTTTCATATAACTCTAAAACGCTTGGTGTTGTCAGCCCCTTTGGCTTTAGTGTTCTTCCATTTACAAAAAATCCACGCGTCCCCAGCAATGCTGTGCTATACCCAAGCTCACGAAGTGCCTCATAAATAATTGTCGCTGTCGTAGTTTTACCATTTGTGCCTGTGATACCCACGATACATTTTGGCATGGCAAATATTTCCCTAAGATTTTGTGCCTCAATATATCGTGGCTTTATATCCATGGCAACAAAGTAGCGTTGATTTTGTTTTGTACAGACAAAAAGTGTGTGTGAATCTATACATGTCGTATCATCAGTGATCGCACTAAAGCGTTGATTGTTATAAGTTATGTTTTTTGTTATGCGCATCAAGAGCCTTTTTTAAGATTGCATCTAGACGTGCATCAAAGCGCGTATGCTTGAGTGCCTTAAAAGATTCTATATATTCTAGCCCTATTTCTGTGAAGCCATTTTCAATAAGCTGCTCCAAGAAATCATAAAATTCTTGTGGTGAGGTAAAAGCTATTTTTGTGCTAAACATAATATCTTCAAAGGCTTCCTTGAAACTAGAGCGATTTTTGATAGAAGCCAAAAAATCTTGATACAAAATACCATCAAGTTCTTGGATTCTCTTTTTTTCAACTCCCTTAAACATATCTGAGAGACTAAAACTTGCCCTATCTACAGATTCTAAAATCTCAAGAATCTGCTTTTGGGCTTTTTGCTTAGAAATTTTAGAAGACAAAAGGATTTGATAATACTCAAAAAGAGAATACGCATTTTCTGGAAACTCACGCGCACTATCACACAATAAGATTCCAATCTTGGCATCTTTGTTTTTTGGCGCTACGGCAAGGATACGTTCAAAACTCTTAAACGCACGCTCATATTGCTTGGTGCTAAAAAGCTCAAAAGCACTTTTTAAGGCTTTGTTAATTGCATATCGTGTGTTTTGAGAGGTGAGCTTTGGCATATTTATCCTAATGGGTTTGGTGTATGGTGTGCAACATTGATAATGGCAATATCTGGGTGAATCTCTTCTTTAAGCCTACGCTCAATAGCATATTTCAAAGTATTAGAGCTACTTGGACACCCATGACACGCACCTTCTAATCTCACATATACCTTTGCGTCTTTGATGCCCAACACACTAATATCTCCGCCATCAAGATTCAGGGTCGGACGCACCTTTTCAATCACAATATTGACTGGATCTTTAAGCTCTTCATCACTAAAAGGAAAATTCTCCATTCTCGCTCCTTATTTGTCTTTTTTAAAATAATCTCTATTGCGATATATAAGAAATATAAGATAACTCACCATCACCGAAGCAACGATAATTTTTTCTAGTGTACTCATGACTGCTCCTTGTGTGTAAGACGAGAGAGAATCTCGCTTTCTTGTAATAATGTGTCATTATATTTGACAATTACAACACCTTGTGTGGTGTTAATATACCATTCTATGATACCAGAAACAGCACTAAGACTTTGCAAGCTCTCTTGTGTATAAGAATCTATCGGCAAGTAAAGGTTTTTTTCATTATTTGGATTATGTAATCGCGCTACCATAAGTATAGCCCACAACACACATACTGCCACAACACACACACTCAAACTTACAAGACTAAAAGATTGATACAACATACCACCACACAAAGCTCCAAGTGCTGAACCCACAAATCCAAGCGTGGTCAAAAATCCAAGTGCCGAACCTTTTTGGTGTGCCTTTGGATAACGACTAGCTAGAGTTTGCATGATTGGCTCATGTATGCAAAACCCCACAAAAAAGATCATAACCCCAAACACAAAAAGCCATAAACTCCCAATATAACTAGCATATGCAATAAAAATATACGAAAGTACAAAGGCAATCACCCCAACAAGCAAGACTTGTTTAAAATACCCTTTTTTTTGTGCCAAAATCGAGGCAGGTGCAAGACTAAGAAATCCTAAAATTGCACCCGGTGTATAAATCTCCCACAAGCTAGATTCAGGAATACCAAATGAATCATTTAGCACCAAACCTACAATCACAAAAGTAAAAATCATCAAAAATTTTTGTAACAATGTGCTAAGATTTAGCACCTGCAGACTTGGGTTTTTAAGAATATTGATGAAATCCGTATTTTGGTAGGTATAAACAATCTTTGGTGTAGATGGCACGCACACAAGTAGCACAATCAATGCAATCGTATTAAGCAAGGCGGTAAGTAAAAAAATCGCTTGTAAGCCGATATTTCCAGCGATCAATGGACCCAAAATCATCGCAAAAATAAAACTCATAAAAATCCCAGCACCCATCATCGCCATAGCATTGCTACGCTTCTCTTCTCTCACCAAATCCGCAATCTGTGCGCTAATAACCCCACCAATTGCTCCAGCACCTTGTAAAAACCGACCTATAATAAGCCAAATAATATCATTGCTAAATGCACAAACAAGCGAACCTGCAATAAAAATCACAAGTCCTATAGCAATAACAAGTTTTTTATCAGATTTATCGCTCCAGATTCCAAAAGGAGTTTGAAAAATTATTTGTGTAATCGCATAACCACCCGCAACAATTCCTGCAAGAAAGGCGCTTGTGCCAAAGGCATCTGTATAAAGCCCAATGGCAGGCAACGCAACAAAAAGCCCAAAGAATCTAAAAGACGAAACAAGCGTTAGCGCAAAAACATCTTTAAGCATAATATTCCTTAATTGTGTTTGTAGGAGTGCAATTATATAGTGATTATGTTACATTTGCAAAATACATAACCCTTGGTTTATAAACCTTTGTACTGCGCGAGTATGTTTTGTAATGTATCAAACAACACCGATGCATCATAATCCCCAATCAATCTCTGCAACACTTCAGCGTGTGAATCTAAGATCACTAAAGTAGGTGTAGCCCATACATTGTAGCGTGTCATAAGTTCGTTGGTTTTGAGTGTTTTGGGCAGATTTTGCACAGAATCTTTAGATGTTGAGGCAAATTCATAAAGATGATGGCGTGCAATATCAATATAATAAGCCCTAAATTTTTTCTGCAAAAGTTCTTGGAGTGCTGTATGTGTATGCAAAGATTCTAAGAGTTTTTGGCAATGCACACACCCCTGTGATCCAAAAAATAAAAAAAGTGGTTTATCCCCAATCTCTAATGTGGTAGTATCTAAAAAATTCTCCATAAGTGCTTTTTTGGCAAGAGTGTTTGTGGTGTTTGGAGTGCTTACATTTGTCAGCATAGTATGTAGAGATTCAAAGGTTGGGTTTTCAAGAATACCATAAAACTCCCCTGTGCTATCAAAAAACGCTATATTTGAAGTATGTGCTATAGAGTATTGCATCGCCGAATTTGGAAGCGCTACCTTTTGGTATTTGAGTTTATACATTGGCGCAAGTTTTCCCAACTCATCTTCTGTAAGCCATAAACCATAAGAATGCGGAAAAAAATATGAGACATACTCTTGTGTGTCTTGTGGGCTATCTCGCGATGGATCAAGCGTAACAAACATAAGTACAAAATCTGCCAAGTCTATCTCGCCACGCTCTTGTGCCTGTATAAAAACATCCGAAATAAGCCAAAGCGTAATAGGACACACATCAGGACAAAATGTATAGCCAAAATATACAAGGACATTTTTTCCCTTAAAATCACTTACGCATATTTTGCCTTGTGGATTTATGCCACATAAATCATATGTTGTATGTTGGGGTTTGAGATAAAGATACACGCTCATCACGCCAAATCCAAGGAAAAACAACACAAAAAAACCTAAAATCTTAGATTTCATATTTATTGCTCCACATCAAAATCTATAAAAGCCCCCAAAGGTTTTATGCCCTCATACAATGCGAGACGATAGCGCATTGTATGCAATGAACATGTCCCAAGATTTATGGTCGCTTGATAGGTATCACCTTCCTTTGTAGCTTGTGTCATTATCGTGCCCATCTCCATATTTAACCCATATACTTTCAAAACTAAATCATCACTAAGATTAGAAAATCCCTTGATAAAAAATGTCACTGGGTGTATTGCTTGGATAGGGTGTGTAGAAGATTCTATGCTAATTATTGAATCTTGATAAGTAATTGTGCAAGAAGAAGTATTTAGCGAACAAGGCAATGGCGGAAGTGGCGTGTTAGATTCTTGATATATAAGATGTGAATCCTTTGGCTGTAAAACCATAAATACAATCCATGCACACGCTACCCCACTCGCCAATGCCATACACAAAAGTATCAAGACTCGCATATTCATATCAACCTCTAATAGCACCAAGTGCGCTAATTTTGTATTTGTATGTTGTCAGAGATTCTATACCCATAGGACCGCGCGCATGGAGCTTGTTTGTTGAGATTCCCACTTCTGCACCAAAGCCAAATTCCCCACCATCGCTAAAACGCGTGGAAGCATTAGCATACACACACGCACTTTGGACATTATTGAGAAACTCCTCCATTGCCAAAACATCGTTTGTGATAATGGAATCTGAATGTTGCGAGCCAAATGTGTTGATATGCCTAATTGCTTCGTTGAGATTCTCTACAATCTTTAGGTTTAATGTATTAGTGCCATATTCTTTTGTGTAATCCGCCTCACCATCAAGACTAAAAATGCGTGCGACTTCTGCATCTCCCATAAGGTTTGTGCCTGCTTGTTTCAAGGTACTAGCAATACTAGGCAAAAGATTACTTGCAATCTCACGATCAATAAGCAAAGTCTCTATTGCATTACACGCTGCAGGGTAACGCACTTTAGAATCTAGCACGATTGGAATCACATAATGAGGATTATGATTAGTATGAATATACAGATGACATACGCCCTTATCATGCTTAATGATAGGAATTGTAGAGTATTGTTGGACATATTTGATGAGATTTTCCCCACCTCGTGGGATAAGTAAATCAATATATTTATCTTGTTGCAAAAACTCCGCAACCTCTTGATGTGTGGCAATCATATTGATACACTCTAGTGGCAAATCATGCAACTTTAGGGCTTCATGCAGGGCGCGTAAAATTGCAGTATTAGAATGCAAGGCTTCCTTGCCACCCTTTAACACACAGACATTACCGCTTTTGAGGCACAAAGCACTTACATCGCTTGTAACATTAGGGCGAGATTCATAAATCACACCCACCACGCCAAGTGGGACACTGACTTTTTCAATCCTAATACCACTAGGCATTTCCCAACCATCTAAGATTCTATTCAGCGGATCCTTGAGCGTCGCAATGTGTCGTAGTGAATCTGCCATAGATTCTATCTTTTTCCTGCTAAGCTCTAAGCGTTTTTGGAGTGATGAAGAAAGGTTTGTGGCATTTTTTATATCTTGTGTATTGGCGTCTAAAATCTCATTGGTATTTGCAAGAAGCGAATTTGCCATAGATTCTAAGACCATATCGCGTTTTGTGAGATTTAATCCCGCAAGAATATGGGTAGCGGACTTAGCATTTTTAAGAGTTTGGATTAGAGACATATTATGCCCCCTTAGATTGTGTATCTGCACGCTCCAGCGCAAGAGTTTCTACCTCTTTGATAAAAACCTCTAAAATCTCACTCTCTTTGTATTTGCCCAAAATCTTGCCTCCTTTAATAATGAGTCCATCTTTATTGCCAAACGCGATCGCAATATCGGCGTGCTTTGCTTCCCCTAACGCATTCACAGCACAACCCATGACACTCACTTGCAAAGGGGTAGTGATATGTGCTATTTTTTTCTCAACTTCTTTCACAGCACTTACCAAATCCACCTCTATTCTCCCACAAGTAGGACAAGAAATAAGTGTGATGCCATTTTTTTGACGCCCACTATATTGCAAAATCTTACGTGCAAGATGAATCTCTTCTTCAAGCTCGCCCGTGATAGAACAACGCATTGTATCGCCAATACCCTCCATAAGCAATCCACCCAATGCCATAGAAGACTTAATAGCAGAATGCATAAGTGTGCCAGCCTCTGTTACTCCTAAATGAAAAGGATACTCCACAAGTGGGCGAAGCATTCTATATGCTTCCATAGTACGCAAAACATCACTTGCCTTGAGAGAAACCTTGATATTGGTAAAATCAAAATCCTCTAAAAGCCTAATATTGTAGAGCGCAGACTCCACCATACCTTTTGGTGTTGGACCATATTTGCTCTCAAACTCTTTTTCTAAGCTCCCGCCATTGACACCAATACGAATAGGAATATTGCGCTCCTTACACGCATCAGCTACAGCTTTTATACGATCTTTAGAACCGATATTTCCGGGGTTTATGCGTATACAATCTACAGATTCTGCGGCAATAAGCGCAAATTTGTAGCGAAAATGAATATCAGCAACAAGTGGCAATGGAGAAACTGCCTTGAGGCTTTTTAATGCCTTGGCGTCCTTTTCATCACTCACTGCCACACGCACAATATCCGCTCCTGCAAGTGCTAAGCGATCAATTTGTGCCTTAGTCGCATCAATATCACAAGTCTTGCTAAAAGTCATACTTTGTATAGAAATGGGCGCATCACCACCAATGGGAACATTACCGACAAAAATTTGCCTGGTTGGGTATCGTTGCATAGGGATTCCTTGCATACATGAAAAATCTTAAAAAGCAAAGATTATAGCATAAAACTTTTTGTTCAAACACAAATCTCTTAATAGTGCGTTATAATGCTGATAGATAAAAGCACATAAAAGAGGATAATATGCACGAATTATCTATCATCAATGCACTTTTAGATCAAGCGTGTGAGATTGCCACGCAACATCAAGCAACAAAAGTGCATAAAATTGTCATTAGTGTGGGTGAGCGCAGTGGCGTAGATATCGGGCTACTCACACGCACCTTTGAGACTTTTAAAAGTGAGTTTGCCCTCTGCCAAAATACACTTTTAGAATCCAGTTATGAACCCGTGGAGATTCTATGCAAAGATTGTAATACCCAAAGTCTTGCACAAGATATGCAATACGCGATATGTCCTAAGTGCCAATCACAAAATGTGGAGATTGTCAAAGGAAGGGAATTGCTTTTGCTAAGCTTAGAGTTAGATTCTTAAGATTGTTGGAGCATGAAATGAATCAGGACATTGATGCACGAATTTTCAAAGAATTTTTACAATACGACCTCACAAGTGGGAGTTTGTGGGAGATTGTAGAGATTTTTGAGCGACATCGCACAAATTTTAAACAAGAAATTAGCCAATACCAACAAGAAATTACACAAGCCAAACAAGAATTACGCAGTTTGCGAGAATCTATTAACCAAACTAAAACAGCACAAGAAAACCAAGATTCTATAAAACTAAAACCCAAAAAATCCCCAAAACCACAGATCAAAAATAAGACCACATCAGAAGATATACCAAAAGATTATAAGCAAAGAATCGTAGAGCTTGAGTTAGAAAATCGCCGCTTAGAAATCGAACTTAGAGATCTTAAACAAGAAATCGAACTAAACGCGCGAGAATCACTATCTCATAAATCCGATAAAAAACCCAAAAAAGATTGCGATTAAACGCCAAATATCACCTAAAAGGCTTACTATGATTTCATCACATAGATTATTCATAAGCGCTATTGAACCAAGCGCAAATATCCACCTAAAAGCACTTGCACAAGAAATGGATTCTATGGCAAGACAGCACCATATCACATTAGAAATTATAGGGATTTTTGATAACGATGTTTTTAATGGTTGTAGCAATATACAGGCACACTCTAGCTATGATTTACGAGCATTTTCGGCAATGGCTTTTATTGATGTGATAAAAAAAATATTTTTTTATAAGCGTGTGAATCTAGAAATGATAGCCCTTGCTAAAACTTGCCAAAAAGCCTTACTTATTGATAGTTCAAGCTTTCATATCCCATTAGCAAAAGGGCTTAAGGGAAGTGGCGTGGAAGTGGTGTATTATATTTTGCCCCAAGTGTGGGCGTGGAAAAGCTGGAGAGCTAAAGAAATAGAGCAAATTTGTGATAGGCTTTGTGCAATTTTGCCCTTTGAGCTTAGTATGTATCCAAATGCCCTACAACAAAATCGTGCACAATATGTCGGACATCCACTTCTTGATGAATTACCCATAGATTCTCCACTGCCACGCACACAAGAAATTATCTTTATGCCCGGAAGTCGCCAAGGAGAGATTAAAAAAATATTTCCTATTTTTGCAAAAGTCGCCAAACAACTACATGAATCAAAGACTTTAGTCGCACCATCACATTTTGCAAACCTTTCCAAAGAGGAATTACAAAGTATCTATGGTGAAGAAATTAAAGAATTTACGCTTAGTTTTGATGCAACAAAGGCATTGCAAACATGTAAATTTGCTTTTATTTGCTCTGGCACCGCTACCTTGCAAGCAGCGTTGCTGCAAACACCATTTGTTCTTGCCTACACAATGCGCCCGATTGAATACCACATTGTGAAATTTTTTGTTAAGCTTAAGGTTGTGGGATTGGCAAATATCTTGTATCAAGGGGCTTGCAATCAAAAGGCTGGAAAAAGTGATCAAAAGCTACACACAGAACTTATCCAAGATGACCTCACACCAAAAAATCTCTTAGATTCTTATCATAATTTTGATTGTGCGACATACATAAAAAATGCACAAAAACTACACGCTTATCTTCGACATGGAAGCTCACACAATGTGGCTAGGATTTTATTGACAAACCTCACGCACTTAAGGTAGCACAAAACGCGTATCTACACAACAAAATCTAAGGTATTAGTGCCTTTTAAGTTTTGATTGACTACAATTTAGGCACTTTAAAACAGCAGGAGATGAAGCGTGATGAAATACATAAAGTTTTTTAAAGAACTTAACAATAAAGATGTGCCTATCGTCGGTGGGAAAAATGCAAGCATTGGTGAAATGTTTCAAGAACTTGTATCAGAGGGTATAAAAGTCCCAAATGGCTTTGCAATCACAAGCGATGCATATTGGTATTTACTAGATTCTGGTGAAATTAGACATACTATAGAAGAGTTGCTAAAAGGCGTTGATGTAACTGAAATTGATGTCCTTAAAACACGCTCAAAAAAAATCAGAGAACTCATTTTTGGCACGCCATTTCCTGATGATTTGCGCGAGGAGATTTTTCAAGCTTATAAGATTCTGAGTGAAGAATATGGCATGAAAGAAACAGATGTGGCAGTGCGTAGCTCTGCAACCGCTGAAGATCTCCCTGATGCATCATTTGCTGGACAACAAGACACTTACCTTAGCGTGAGAGGCAAAAGCGAACTTATACACTACATAAAATCTTGCTTTGCGTCACTTTTTACCGATAGGGCGGTAAGCTATCGTGCTTCTAGGGGATTTGATCACTTTAAAGTCGCTCTTTCTGTAGGTGTGCAAAAAATGGTGCGCGCGGATAAAGGTAGTGCTGGTGTGATGTTTAGTATCGACACGGAAACAGGATTCAAAGATGCTGTCTTTATCACCGCTGCTTGGGGGCTTGGAGAAAATGTCGTGGGTGGCACTGTGAATCCAGATGAATTTTATGTTTTTAAACCCACACTTAGAGATGGTAAAAGACCCATCATCAAGCGCCAATTAGGGCATAAGCACCAAAAAATGGTGTATGCTCCACGCGGTAGTGAGCACCCTACAAAAAATATCAAAACTACACAAAAAGAACTCAAAACATTTTCAATCACAGATGAAGACATTCTCACTCTTGCGCGCTATGCTATTAGGATCGAGGAACACTACACAAAAGAAGCCGGGGAATATCGCCCTATGGATATGGAATGGGCAAAAGATGGCGAGAGTGGAGAGATTTTTATCGTTCAAGCAAGACCAGAAACCGTGCAAAGCCAAAAATTTAAAAATCAAACAGGCAACCGTCTAGAAGAATTTACATTCACTAACCCTAGTGAATCTCGAGAAGTAATCATTACAGGGCGTGCCATTGGTAATAAAATCGGTGCTGGAAAGGTGCGTATTATCAATGACTTAGAACATATGAATACCTTTAAAGAAGGGGAGATTCTCGTTACAGACAATACAGACCCAGATTGGGAACCTGTGATGAAAAAAGCAGCGGCGGTTATCACAAATCGTGGCGGTAGGACTTGTCATGCAGCTATTGTCGCACGTGAAATTGGTGTGCCCGCAATCGTTGGTGCAGTAGGTGCAACCGATAGACTCTATACGGGTATGGAGATCACCGTTTCATGTGCTGAAGGTGAGGAAGGCTATGTATACGCAGGTATTTGTGATTATGAAGTAAAAAGCGTAGAGCTAGACAATCTTGGCGAAACCAAAACAAAAATCTATATGAATGTGGGCAATCCAGAAAAAGCTTTTGGTTTTGCAAAACTTCCAAATAGCGGTGTGGGGCTTGCTAGAATGGAGCTTATTATCCTTAACCAAATCAAAGCACACCCACTTGCGCTTCTTGATATCCAAAATGGCAAAGGCAAAGACATCAAAGAGCGTGCAGAGATTGAAAAACTTATGGCAGGGTATGAAAGTCCTAAAGATTTCTTTGTCAAGAAGATTGCTGAAGGGATTGGTATGATATGTTCAGCATTTTATCCAAACCCTGTGATTGTCCGAACAAGTGATTTTAAATCAAACGAATATCGTGGTATGGTTGCAGGAACATATTATGAGCCACAAGAAGAAAACCCTATGTTGGGCTATCGTGGAGCAAGTAGATATTATTCTGATTTATATCGCGTAGCATTTGAATGGGAATGTGAAGCATTAGCCATGGTGCGTGATGAAATGGGACTTAATAATATGAAAGTTATGATACCATTTTTGCGCACACCAGAAGAAGGTAAAAAAGTGCTAGAAATTATGCGTCGCAATGGCTTAGAATCTGGGCGCAATGGCTTAGAAATCTATGTAATGTGCGAATTGCCTGTAAATGTAATTTTGGCAGATGAGTTTTTGGGTATGTTTGATGGTTATTCTATTGGCTCAAATGACTTAACACAGCTTACTTTGGGTGTGGATAGAGATGGGCAACTTGTAACACATATCTTTGATGAGCGAAACCCTGCTATGTTTGAAATGTTTAGACAAGCCATAGCAGCGTGTAAGCGACACAACAAATATTGTGGTATCTGTGGACAAGCCCCGAGTGATTATCCTGAAGTGACAGAATTTTTGGTCAAAGAGGGTATTAGCTCGATCTCACTCAATCCGGATTCTGTAGTCAAAACTTGGCGCTTTGTTGCTGAATTAGAAAAGAAATTAAGTAAATAAAAACAATAGGGGAATTTATGGAGTTTATTTTATTGCTTATAGGTGCTGGTGTAGCGTATTTTTTATATGTTACACTCCAAGATTACCTAAAAAATCCATTGCATCAAAATATAGTCCCACAAAAGCAGGATTTTGGATTCACACAAATGGAATCTATAAGTGAGCAAGAAAAGACACAAAACAAGATCCGAGAAAGCGAATATGGGATTTTAAGTGCAATTTTAGGGATTTTTGCTCGCAGTGATGGCAAGATGTGTGAATTTGAGCGTGTCCTCGTGGAGGATATGATCGAGGAAATGGCACGAGATTCTAAACATTCCAAAATTACCAAGGAAGTATTACTCGATATCTATGAACATGGTGATGACAGAAGCTTAGAACAATTGTGTATGGATTTTGATAATGCCACAAAAGGTGAATACAAAAAACGCCTCAAGGTTGTAGAATTTTTGTTTGTCCTAGCATATGCTGATGGAGAATTTGATAAAAATGAAGAAGCAATGCTTATTGACATAGCAGCTTTTTTTGAACTTGATAACGAGGATTTTAACAAGCTATATGATGAATTCTCCACTCTCTATAACAACAACATAGAAATGACTAAACAAGAAGCTATGCAGCTTTTAGGTTTGGAGGATACATATAATGCACAGACACTGAAAAATGCGTATGAAAAAGCTATCAAAGAAGCTAAGGGTGCAATTTTGGATACACAACACTTTAATAAATCCATGCTAGAATCTAACGCACCAAACCTTCGTCGTATCAAATGTGCTTACGAGATCCTTAGTCAAAACATGTAGCAACAAGGAATGCAATATGCTTCATAGCTAAAAAGTTACAAAAGGAGCGTAGTTATGAAAGTAGATGGGCAATCCTTATTAAGCTCTATCTATTACCAAAATCAAGCAGGTGCTAGAGAGGATATTACTGATTCTAAACTGCATAACATCAAACCTCTAGAAGAAATTTCCCAAACCCAAATTACTCACGATATTTCTAATCCCAATACTTCATTTCGTATCAAAGACTATTTTGAACCTTCCTCTATGCTTAAAAAAGCCAAAGAATTGCAAGAAGTAGCTACAGATGCTTTTAGCTCTCAAGAACACTTTGATCATCTTGCTAATACCTTACATAAAGCCTCTATCATTAACTACAATGAATTAAGTGCCATGCATTACTTGCGTGATAATGCCCAAAAGCTTAATTTTGATGAATTTGAAAAAATCGCTACTAATGACACCCATAGTATGCAAATGAAAGGCTTGCTCAATAGCGTAGTGCATAAGCTACACTATATTGATAGTATTAATGTAAGACTTAACTCCTAAGATCGCTATTTTGCAATAAAGCTCTGCACACCAAATACTCTTGCGTAGGTTGGGTTTGGCCATTGCATAGGATCCAATCTGGGATTACCCCAATCTGTATCCTTTACAATAGGACACAAAAGTTTGTTTATCTACTATTATTTCTGTGGTATCCATTGTTTTTTTTGTGCCAAAATAGATGTCAACATACGCTTCCCATTTAAGACATA
The DNA here is from genome assembly GCF_900198655.1 of Helicobacter equorum. Lineage (GTDB taxonomy): Bacteria > Campylobacterota > Campylobacteria > Campylobacterales > Helicobacteraceae > Helicobacter_F > Helicobacter_F equorum. Next base: position 14,608 of record NZ_FZPO01000037.1, read on the forward strand.
TATCTACATAAGCCATCAACACAAAAAAATTCCAAAACACATACACAAAACAATCATAATTTTTTGCCACAACGCTTGTGTATTGTGTGAATACATTTCACCCATAATCCTAACACAAAAATTAACAAACCACTATCAGATATATCATAATGCAACATCGCTCTTCCCTGGTATTCCCATTTGCAATGTCGCCACAATACTCATAAAATGCATCACAAATATGTACGCTACAAGATTTTATATGAGACTACTATATAAAATCTACAAAATCCAATAATAAATTATTAATGACATCTAAGGTTTTTGACATTCCATATAGAGACTAGAGACGCCCTTATAAGGAGTCTTGTCAGAATTAGTATCCAAACAATAAAAAGCAAAATTTTTAATTTGCGAAGTTTGATAATCACAGACTTGAATGTTGCCAAAACCGACCTCATGTAAAAGTTTAGTGAGTGAAAATCTATCATACATCCACTTATGGCGTTCTCCGAGACTTGTAGAGATAAATACTTCATCTCTCAAGCTCTTGGGTATACAAAATCTCAAAATTTTCAAATAAAACTGAAGTAACTTATGAGAAATCTTATCAAGTGTGATTTTTCTAGTAAAAGGAATGTCTAAATTTTTAGGTGACATCAGAAGATCCTCACCAACACGCATTTTAATATACCGAGCATACTGTACATTGCGCGTCTGCAAAACAAATTCAAAACACTTAAGCATTTCACCACCACTCTTTGTTCTACTTACCTGATCAAGCATCTCAATCATAAGCCAATAGTGTTGAAATTCAAGTTGTTCTAGGGTCCCCCCCCCGATTTTGATATATCAGAAAGAGATTGGAGCACTTGGATATAAGTTTGACAAAGATTTTCCCAATCTGGAACAACAATGCGCAAAATTGCATGGGGCTTCAAAATTCTCTTAATTTCTAGAAGTGCATCATGTGCACATGCTAAAGTAAGATGTTCTAGAAAATGACTGCTATATGCGACATCAAAATAATTATCCGGATAAGGCAACTTTCCTAATAAGTTCACTCTTTTGACTCTTGCATCAATGGGGCTAAAATCTATATTCTCCCAATCTTCATGAATCTTGGACCCACACGCAAAATTCAACATCTTCATCACACTTATCTCCTAAATTAGAAAATTTCTGCCTCAAGGTTTCTAGACAAGCTTATCTCAATCAATGCTTAACCGTAATAGAATATAAGAACCTAGAATATCCTAATGACTTAAGAAGCAGGAATTACTGAAACCTTTTTGTGATCTTTATCTTTTTGTTGAAATTTCACTACACCATCAATAAGTGCAAAAATCGTGTGATCTTTACCCATACCTACATTATCGCCAGGATGCACTTTTGTACCTCTTTGGCGAACGATAATATTTCCAGCTCGCACAAATTGAGAACCAAATTTTTTCACACCTAAACGACGTCCTGCTGAATCTCTATTATTCTGGGTACTACCCTGACCTTTTTTGTGTGCCATTGCAACTCCTTAAAATGTATGAAAATTTACTTAGTGATTTTTAAGATTCTCACACGCGTGAAATCTCTTCTAAATCCGCGTTTAGTCTTGCTATCTTTACGTCTTCGCTTTTTGAAAGTAATCACTTTTTTGCCTCGACCCTCATTAATCACCTCAGCTTCAATCTTAGCACCACTTACAAATGGTGTACCAACCGATAGGTTAGCCCCATCATGTAGTGCCAAAACTTCGCTAAACTCCACCTTTGACTTTGGCTCAAGGCTTAGTTTATCAAGTAGCACAATACTACCTTCACTTACCTTGTATTGCTTGCCTCCATTCTTAAATACTGCATACATACGCATTCCTTAGTTTAGATTTGAAGTTTTGTAAAAAACAGGTGGGGATTGTATCTTAAAAAAAATTAAGATAAGCTTTGTGATACACATTTTACTTAAGAACAAAGCCTCCACCCACTTACAATACAAATGGCGTGACTTGATACACTGAAAAATTTAACCAATTAGCAAAAAACATACTAGCACTCGATCGCCACGACCACACTATAGTGTTATTGACATCATAATAATGCTGCGGAACATCAATAGCTAGTCCCTTATTTCGATCGCGAATGTATTCTTGCTGCAAAGTCTCGCGCCCATACTCTAAATGCCCAAGCACAAACACATCTTGAGAATCTTTTAAAACGCTTATTCCACTCTCTTCTCCAGCCAAAAGAATTTTTAACTCTCTAGTTTGTTGCACTTGTGTTTCGTTAATCCCACTATATCGAGAATGCGGAATCCTTACAACATCATCAAGCCCTATAAGCAGTAAATCTGTCTCGACTATGCGGTGATCAAAAACACCAAAAAGTTTCTTATCCAATGAGGTTTTTGCTATATTGTAAAAATGATATAACCCCGCCATAGCTCCCCAACACAAATACAAAGTGCTTGTGCAATGACTTCTAAGATAATCCATAATCTCCACTAACTCTTCCCAATACTTCACTTCCTCAAACGGCATTTGCTCAATGGGTGCTCCCGTAACAATCGCTCCATCAAAGCGCTTCCCCAAAATATCACTAAAATTCACATAAAATTTATCTAAGTGGCTTTTGGGCGTGTTTTTGCCCACATAGCTAGAAGTCGCTAAAAGCGTGATATTCACCTGTAATGGTGAGTTAGCAAGCAAAGAGAGAATCTGACATTCTGTCTCTATCTTTGTGGGCATAAGATTGATAAGCAACACTTCTTGCGGACGAATATCTTGATGTGTCGCACGATCCACGCCCATAATAAATGCATTTTTTTTGAGAAGGCTATAAGCTGGAATATCTTCTGAAAGCACTAATGGCATATACCTATCCTTAAAATAATATTATCCCTCTATGGCTTGTTTCAAATCCGCTATCAAATCCTCCACAGATTCTAGCCCAACACTTAAACGAATTGTTTCAGGTGTGATACCCGCTACCCTCAATTCTTTATGACTAAGTTGAGAGTGGGTCGTAGAAGCTGGATGAATAATAAGCGATTTAGAATCCCCGATATTTGCAGCGATAGCAAAAAGCTCCAAAGTATTGCAAATTTTTTGTGCTTCTTCAAAGCTCTGTGCCTCAAAACTCAAAAGCCCGCTAGAAAGAGAATCCCTATAATATTTTGTCAAAAGATGATGATATGGATTCTCACGCAATCCCGGATATTCTACATTTTTTATCTTAGGGTGTTGAGAAAGAAATTTTGCGATTTTTTGTGCATTTTGGCTATGTTTTTGGATTCGCAATTCTAGCGTTTCTAATCCTTGCAAAATAACCCACGCATTTTGTGGGGAGAGTGTCGCACCAATATTTCGCAACCATTCTGTAATAAGGCGAATACAAAACATTGGCAACGGCAATGAAGCGTATACCAAACCATGATAACTTTCATCGGGTGTGTTAAATGCTGGGTAGCGTGGATTATCCTTGATAAGATCATTTAATCCATTGCGTTCAATCACAGCACCACCTAATGCGCTGCCTTGTCCATTGACATATTTGCTGATACTATAAACGCTAATATCCACACCAAAATCAAATGGCTTATGTAAAAATGCAGTTGCCACAGTGTTATCACAAATAGTAATAACTTTGTGTTCTTTGGCCATTTTTGTGATAGCAAGGGTATCTGCGATGGATATTTGAGGATTTGAAATGCTTTCAAAAAAGATTGCCTTTGTATTTGAATCTATAGCTTGTGGCAAAGAGTTCTTTATATCATCAATATCAAATGTTCTAGTTTGTATGCCAAAACGCTTTAATGTATGCACAAAAAGCGTCTGCGTACCACCATAGATTTTATTGGCAAAAACAATGTTATCTCCTGCTTGGGCACAATTTACGATCGCATAAAAAATCGCTGCACTTCCGCTAGAAGTCACTACCCCAAAAGCCCCACCTTCTACAGCTGCTAAGCGAGATGCCAAAACATCGGTTGTGGGATTTGTAAGGCGTGTATAAATATTGCCAAGTTCTTGCAAACTAAAACGCGTTGCGGCTTGTTGAAGATTCTCAAAACTATAGGCGGTATTTTGGTAAATAGGCACACTAATGGTACGTTGTGAATCATATGTATAACCTGCATGTAAGGCAAGTGTTTCTTGCGCAAAATGTGTATGTGGTAAATTTGCCATACCTTACTCCTTTGAGCGAATAATAGAATCTCGTTATGTATGATACACAAATTTTTTAAAACACAATATGTGTTTTTATAAATTTACATATCTTTTTTGCGCTATGTTACCTTTTTACAAATTATGCAAGGCATATCAAAAGCTTTGATATACACAAATACTAGATATTGATGTATATGAAATTAAGAGAATCTAATGCATAATACCGAATGTATTTTTGGATTCTATAGGGTTTTGATATGCGCTTAGTATTAGCTTGTGTATTTATTTTTGTCATTTTTTTGCAAGCATCTAACGTTACTATCACCCCTCCTCCATCTGCTGTCCAAAATCTTGAAATCCATAAAGATAAATTTGGGATACAAGGAGGTGGATTTTCTTCATCAGGCTATTCAGAGTTAGAGCTTAATAATAAAACATTCCAACAAAATGAAATTGATACAAGCTTATGGCGTGCTGTGGCTGAATATCGCGTGTTTTATCGGTTTCATCCATTTACACACACCTCTATAAATCTCTTTTTTGGCACCAGCCTTGAAATTACCCAATACCGCACAGGTGGCAAGACAAAAACTTATAATGATGGAATCTATCATGAAGATAATTCTTATGATTGGGGTGGAAAATTCTACTATGGTGGGCGTGTCAATAAACTTGGTATTACTATCAACATCAATGGACTTCATAAATTTCACATTGTCATTAGACAAGCATTTATAGATGATTTCAATCTAGGAGCTGTTGGGTTACCATTTGCAAACACACTTTGGGTGAATGC
>NZ_FZPO01000072.1 GCF_900198655.1 Helicobacter equorum
ACTTTTACTTCATTTTTGAGCGCATTCATCTCTTGTTGCATATTATCAATGTTGCCAAGCGCACGCTGTAGTTGTAGCTGATGTTTGCGCACTAAAATTTCTGCCTCATTTAATGTAAGTTTCATAGAGGCGGCATTCTTCTCCTCTTTGCGGGCGACACTCTTATAAAAAAATGTCCGCACTATCATATACAGCACAAAAAGTATAAATCCTGTGAGAAAAATCCATTGTGCAAAAAGATTCATAACTTTCTCTCCAATCTATCTACCCGAGCTTACGCACCCTCTCAAGATGTCTGCCACCTTCAAACTCTGTGCTAAAAAACTGCAACACGATTTCTTCTGCCTCACCCTGCCCTATCACACGCTCACCCATGCATAATACATTAGCATCATTATGTGCGCGTGCCATTTTTGCCAAATATGGATCGGTACAAAGTGCTGCGCGTATACCGCTAAAGCGATTTGCTGCTATACTCATACCTATGCCACTGCCACAAATAAGCACACCTTTAGATTCTGTATTAGCACTAACGCTCTCACAAAGCTTTTTGGCAAAATCTGGATAATCCACACGCAAATTCGAATCTGGACCCAAGTCGCAAACTTCCAAACTTTTGGCACAAAGCACCTCTTTGACAAATTCCTTTAATCTAAATCCTGCGTGATCTGATGCGATAAAAACCTGCATTATAACACCCCTGTTTCTAAAATATGCTCTTTGGTTTCTTCTAGTGCTTGCTGTGATGAGACTTGCTTATCTCTATATTGCTTGGCTAACTCCTCAAGACCATTTATTCCTCTAAACAAACGCTCCCAACGCGTGATATAACGCTCTGATGTATGTATATCTGCACCTACTTCCTCACTATTAGCTTTTGTGAAACTAAAATAAATAAACCACGGCTGCCCTATGATATTGTTGTATGACACACTACCCCAAAATCGAGAATCAAAACTATTGTTGCGATTATCTCCTGCCATAAAAAATGAATCTTGTGGCACTTTAGTATAAAAAAATACTTCACCTTGCCTATCACGCAATTTATCCATCGCTATACCATCACGCATAGCCATATCCATAAACCCAAGGTTTGATACATACACAAATTCGTCTTGTGCAAAGGTGGTATATTGTTTCTCAAAAATATCGCAATCTATGCGTCTATCTGCATCAGAGATACTCCCACCATCTTTACAAACTTTGGTATACAATCCTTTTTCATCACGAAAATATGCGCGTTTATATAGCGGCGTGATCCTAGAATTTTGGGCTTCAGATATATGCCACCACCTTGGTGCATAATAAATTCCTGCGTGCTGTAATATAAATGGATCTTTTATAAATGTTCTTCCTAAAAATTCTCGTGTTTCCAATTTCTCACCTAATTGCTCTTTAAATTCTTTGATTCCAGCATCTCCATTGTTTGG
>NZ_FZPO01000087.1 GCF_900198655.1 Helicobacter equorum
TAACCCCTTGTAGGCTTACCGCTTAACATACCCAAAAATTCTACATATTCTTTGACCTGCATAAAATGCTCATCTCTTGGAAGATGAGAACTTTTGTAATCTAACACGATAAGCTCATTATCATCTTGCAAAATAGCATCCACCCTAAAAAATCTTCCATTATGCAAATATGATACCTCCGTATGCACCTTGTGAGATGTGTAGAGTTCCATAAATTCTTGATTATGGATTGCACGCAAAAATGTATCTTGCACTACTTGTAGTGTATGTTGCGGAAGCACAAAGCCATAGAGATTGCGCACGATATGTTGCATCTGTTCTTGATCTTGTGGTGTGCATTGTTTCCCCAACAAATACTCAAAATAGCTATGCAATGCCTTCCCAAAGAGGATAGATTCTATAGAAAATTCTTGTGGCTCATTATCAGATTCTATACGCATAAAATCCCCTTGTCTTCCAAGCTTTGGAAGTGGCGTATAAGGATTTTTTAGCACTTGTGTTTGTTTGGGTGTATGTGGCGTAATCTCATTGGATTCTAAACTCCCTTGTGTGCAAGGCATAAGATTTAGGCGCTCAAAACGCGATTTGGCACTTTTGGCTGCGATAATAAGGCTTTGTTTTGCGCGCGTAAAAGCAACATAGAGTTGATTAAGGCTTTCCATCTCATCTAGCATATTTTTGGCGTCCCTGGCGGTTTTATAAGCACTATCAATATTCTCTCGCCCACCATATGCATAATACGCATTAACCAAATTAATGCCTTTATATTCATACACAATCTTACTATATGATGTACCAAGCTTCATTTTTAGCGAATCACTGACAATAAGGTGTTTAAACTCTAATCCTTTAGATTTATGGATGGTCATAATCCTAATGCCATAAGAGCTTTCTTTTGGTGCATTGACTTCAAGTAACTCATAGGCTTGAAGAAAATCTTGTATGCTTTCATACTCACACGCCTGCTCCAAAAACCGCATACTTGCTGCACATCCTAAGTGTAAAGATTCTATAACTTCATAAACATATTGTGCGCAATTAGTCACGGAGGTAGGAAGTGGTGGATTCCAAAACAATTCCTTGCCCAAAAGTTTAGCTATATTGTATGTATAGAATATATTTTGGGTATGAGCATAATACAAGGCATTGATAAGCACATTGCACGGAAAAGTATCAAAAAAATTTTGTGAGGTTTCGACAATAATTTGCAAATTAGGATCGCGAAATTTGAGAAAATCGCGCAACATTTCGACTTCTTGATTTGTAAAGGTCACAATCGTAATTTCATCGAGCTTAGCGCCATGTTCTAATAATTCGCACACACTTTGATATATAATCTCACATACCTCATCACTCATTGCTTGTGAATCTTGTGTGTTTGTAAATCGCACCGACACATAGCCTTGTGAATCTTGGTTTTTAAGTTTCTGGGGGATATAGCTTGCCCCATATTGTGTGCCAAAAATCGTATTAATAAACTCCAGCACATATTTACTTGACCGATAATTATAGGCTAACTCATCGACCTTAAGTCTTTGCGCCATTGTGTCAAATACCTCGCTAAAACCTCCTCTAAAGCCATAAATACTTTGTTTTGTATCGCCTACCA
>NZ_FZPO01000093.1 GCF_900198655.1 Helicobacter equorum
AAAGGCACGAGATTTCCTTAGACTTCCTCCAAGTGATGTATTCAAAACTCCTAAACAACCAGCGCAAAAATCTTGCGGATTCTCTCTCGCACAAAAAATCGTCGGTCGTGCGTGTGGAGTAGAGGGCATAAGACCTGGCACATATTGTGAGCCAAAAACCACAACCGTTGGTAGCCAAGATACCACAGGAGCAATGACGCGCGATGAAATTAAAGAGCTTGCGGCTATTAGCTTTGGTGCGGATTTTGTAATGCAAAGCTTCTGCCACACTGCCGCATACCCAAAACCATCAGATGTAAGTCTACATGCCACATTGCCAGAATTTATGTCATCAAAAGGTGGGGTAGCCTTGCGTCCTCGAGATGGTGTTATTCACTCTTGGCTTAATAGATTCTGCTTACCAGATACACTTGGCACCGGTGGGGACTCACATACACGCTTCCCAATTGGTATCTCTTTTCCAGCAGGAAGTGGGCTTGTAGCATTTGCAGCAGTTACAGGTACAATGCCTCTTGACATGCCAGAATCTGTGCTTGTGCGATTTAAGGGCAAACTAAATCCGGGTATCACATTGCGAGATTTGGTTAATGCAATTCCTTACTATGCAATCAAACAAGGACTTTTAACCGTGGAGAAAAAAGGTAAAAAAAATATCTTTAGCGGTAGAATCCTAGAAATCGAAGGGTTGGGAGATCTCAAAGTTGAACAAGCTTTTGAGCTTAGTGATGCAAGTGCAGAAAGAAGTGCTGCAGCTTGTAGTGTGCGTCTCAATAAAGAGCCTATCATTGAGTATTTGCACTCAAATATCGCACTTATTGAAGCTATGATTAAAGATGGGTATCAAAATGCTGAAACTCTACGTAGACGCGCACAAAAAATGCAAGAATGGATCAATAATCCTGTGCTTTTGGAGCCTGATAGTGATGCAGAATACGCGGCAGTAATTGAGATTGATCTTGCAGAGATTAAAGAACCGATTTTGGCTTGTCCAAATGACCCTGATGATGTGGC
>NZ_FZPO01000032.1 GCF_900198655.1 Helicobacter equorum
AGATTGTAAAAGCGGAAGTGTAGAATCTAAAAAAGAAATTTGAGATTGGATTGTCTCAATGCTTTGTGTGATTTGTTTTTGAATCTCAAGCGGTGGAAGTGGGATTTTGACCTCTTCTTTTAAAATACTAGAATTTAAACTTTTGCCAAAAGCATTGTTTCCCTTTAAGTCTAAATCAATCGTCTGCCACTTAAATATATAAAACAAAAACATATCTAAAAGTTTGTTTTTATCATTTGGTATAAGTCCAGCTATCGCTTCGTTTGTGTATAAATCTTTTCCAGCAATGGCAGTCTTGCCTATGCTTAATTTAAAGCTTAAAAGCGTCGTGTCTTTAGGGATAAGTTTTACATTTGATTTTTTAATAGCTTCATCACTTATTTTTTCTTTTGTATCGGTAATGACTTGTCCGTTCATTTCGGCTATTGAAACCCATAAGTTATCACCTTGAAAATACGCAGAATTATTTCTAGCAGGTGTTCCCCCTATGAGAATCTCGCACACTTGTCCTAGCCTTACCCTCTCCCAGCCTTCTTTTGGTGGAGTTTGGAGGGTGTTTAGGGTATTTGTTAGATTCTGCAAAAATGCTTTAGAATCTTGTTTTGTCTTTCCTAAAAGCTCAAAGTCAAGTTTGGATTCTAACTCTGCTAAAGACATTAGGATAGAATCAAAATCTTTTGTAGATTCTGTAGTAATCCCACAATGCCAAAGAATTGCTTTAATGAGTTCTTGGTATGCCTTGATACTTTGCTCTATTGTGTTGTATTGTGATTCTAGGCTTTCACATTCTGCAACGATTTGAGTTTGAATCTCAAGCGGCGGAAGCGGGATCTTTAAAGTAGCCAAATTATTTCTTGTGATTTGTGGTTGTGCCGAACCTGTAATAACGCTCTTTATGTTTGATAAAGGTAGAATATAAACTAAAAATTTTTTTGAAATTAAGTTCTTTTCTAGTGGGGTTATTATCATTGCATTACCCGTAATCCAAGAATTTGGCTCTGTATAATTTATCGCTCCACAAGTTGCACCTCTGCAAGTCATCGCTACTTCAGAATCTTTATGATTGTATTGATTGTAAAACCCTATAACTCCATTTGCACCATAAACTTTATAATCTCCCTTTTCTAAAATTTCTTTTGCTGTGATAGTTTTTGGTTGATACATTTTGCAAATAGATTCCAATTTCACCAACTCATATTTAGAATTTGCAAAAGGGTTGGATTGCACACTATGAGAATCGTTAGAATGCGGATTAAGACTAATCGCTTTATTAAACTCCACTTTTTCAAAATCTATCATATCAATTAGTCTTGCCTGTGTGGCGTAGGTTTGCAATTCTTGTGGGATAGAATCAAGCGTATTGTCAAAAGATTTGCGTATCAAGGTGTTTAGTTTAAAATCATTGTGTGGATTGTCGCGTTCAAAAAGTGGGCTTTCATAAGGGTTTGATAATTCTTTTAAGCCCTCATCACCTTTGCGATTACTCCATTCATAGCCTAAGAATCGCTTTTGTTCTTTTATATCGCTTGGGGCTTTGATGATAAGCACTTCTTGATTGAGACTTAGAGAGAAATAAAGCAATTTGTCTTTTTCAATCTTTTGGGCGTAGGCTATAAAATGTGTGCGTTCTAGGGAGATTTTGTCTTCATCTTTAGAATCTCTATAGGCTTTAGATTCGGTAAGTTTTTTGTATTCACTTGTTTGTTTAAACGCATTGAGATATTCTTTGAAAGCATCAAGCTTTAGAATCTCATCATTAAGATTTCCCTCCAAAAAGCTTAAAAAATGCTCTTTGTTAAACTCTCTAAAATCACAATATGCACTTAGATAATTTTGATAAAAATCATCATTGTCTTGTAGATTTTCTGATTCTAAGCGTTCTTTTATAAGGCTGTAGTCTTGGGAGACAACGCTTTCTTCTTGTCTAAAAGTTTCTTTTTTGCGTAAAAATAAAATAATAGTGTTTGTGCCTGTTGCACCAAAGGTTTGGCTTCCAAGCTCTGCAATAGCGATAAAATCAAAGTTTTGGAAAAGTATTTCTCGTGTGGATTTGTAGATAGAATCTTTGTTTAAAATGGAGCTTGGCAAAATGATAGCGGCTTTTGCATTGTCTTTTAGAATCTGTTTGGCTCTCTCGATAAAAAAGCATTCAATGGAATTGTTAGATTCTATATTGATGTCGGTATTAAAAAGTTCATAGGTTTTTCTGGATTTTGGGCTTAGCGTTTCTAGGAAGCCTTTGACAGAATAGGGTGGATTGGCGATGAGTACATCAAAGCTGTGTGATTGAATCTGTGGTTTTGGCTTTTGGCCTTCCAAAACTCTTGTGTTGGCTAACTCAAAGCTTGAGAGGGCATCGGCGTATAAGATATTGATTTCATTTTGTCCATACATAGCACTTGAGACTTTTGCGACTTTGCTTAAGCGATATTCTTTTTCAATGCCATAGATATTTTTGTAATGCTCTTTTAAATCTTGTGTATTGATGTAGCGTTTGAGTTCGTTGGCATAAGTGTTTAGAAAATGTCCTGCACCACACGCATAGTCAATGACTTTTAGAGGTTTTGTGCTTAGCATAGAATCTAAGGGGAGAGAATACACGATAAATTCGCAAATTTGCATAGGTGTGAAAAACTGCCCCTCATCTTGCTTCATACCCTTTTGTAAAAACAATTCAAAGAGATTGCCTAAAAATTGATTGGTAGAGTTTTGTGTGAGTTTGTAGGGTGCAAAAAGCTCAACGATTTCTTTTAAAACAAGGGCATTTTTTAAAAATAATTCTTTGTTATGCACTTCAAGGAATGCAAAGTCGTTGTTAGAGTAGAATTTTAGTTCTTTGATGTAGTTTTGCATCGTTGCTTTGAGGGCTTTGACTTTGAGTTTTTTGAAGTCTTTTTCTATATCTTCGTTAGATACAAAAGTGATTTTTTCACCCAAAAATTCTCTCATCGCTTCTTTGTAAAGCCACATTAACCTATCTTGCATACTTGCATAAGTATCTGCCATTACGCCACGATAACCAAATTTTAGATTGTCTTTATAAAAACTCTCATCATAAATTTTGCAAAGAAAAATATTGACTAGCTTATCAAAGGCATTTTCTTTGCCTGAAATATTGTGTTTGCGTAAGATTTTAGCAAATTCGTGGTATTTGCCCTCTTCTTTGAGCTCTTTGAGGTTTTCAAAGGTTGGAGTTGTTTGTAGAATCTTATAAGCGTTGATATTGTTTTCAAAAATACCTTGCTTTTCGTGGTGAAATTCATAGCTTTCTTTCCATACAGAAAAAAGTTCAAGATTGTTGGTTGCTTTTGTATAGGATTTTTCCAATTCTTTTTCGTTTAGGTATTCTTGGTTATCAAAGGCTTGTATGATGTAGTTTTGATATTTGAGAGTATCATCTATAAAGTCGCTTGTGTAGAGACATAGATATTTCACGCCTCTTTCTTGTTGAAAATATGAAAAAAGTTGTCCGCCATTTTCTAGCATTTTTGCCCATTCTTTGGCAAACTCGCTATTTTTAGAATCTGTGGTTTTGCACTCGATGAGTAAATAAGGATTGCCTTGATGATCTCGCACCAAAATATCTGCTTTGCCACCTTTTGCCTCTCGCCCTAGATTCCACCTTGGCTCTAGCTCTAAGTGTTCTGGCTTATAACCCTTTTGTAATAGCCTATGCACACATTCAAAAACGACGAAATTTTCTGGGTGAGAAAAGTTTGAGGTGGTTTTGTCGTGGATTGTGATTTGCTCTGGGTAGATGATTTCTTGTTTGGCACAATCTACCCCTATGGTTATATCGCCTATGGTTTTTGTATAAACCTTGTCATTTTGTATAAATCCTAGAGAATCTAAAAGCGATTCTAAATTTTGTCTTGTAATCATTTCGCACCTTTTTGCATTCACCGCATAAAGTGTTAATTCTAACTTTTTGTTGCTTAAAAAAGGAGTTTTATGTATCCCAAAAGAATATATAAGGGAATTTTGTAATGCGTTTGCACATACAAGAACTTAAGATTCTATAGAATATAGAATCTTAAAGGCTTATTTAGAAATCATACGAGAGTGTCGCCCAATACCTGCGTCCTTCTTGGATTACGGGACCATAATAATTGATATTTGTGGTGCCTGTGATATATCTAAAGTCTGCGAAGTTTGTATCAAGGAGGTTATACACACCAGCATTTAGGCGTAGGTTGTCGGTTAGTTTGTATCCAACTCCCAAATTTAACACAAACGAAGGCTTATAATAAATCCCATCAAACTTATCGCGTATGAGCTGTGCATTTGTGCTATTTCCTAAGGCACTTGTATTGACTATACCTGCTTTGTATTGTCCTTGTAAATAGGTGTTAAAACGTTTATATTGATAAGAAATTTTGCTAAAGAGATTATGTTTTGGTGTGGTAGATAAAGGATTTCCTTTTTTCTGACCAGAGGTGATTTTGGTTTGTATGAAAGTGTAGCTTACATCAAAGCCCACACCATAGATTGGCTTAATCCCAAAGCTTGCTTCAATCCCTTGTGAGTAGGCACTATCGGCATTATAGGCTATATTGCAATTGTTAGAACTTCCACCATAAGCGTTACAGGTTTGGTTAGAAGTTTTATCTACACTTCTAGAATCTATCTTGTTTTTGAAGTTTGATCGGAATAATGTAAGCGAGAAATCAAGATATTGATTATCAAATACCGTGCCTATTTCATAGTTTATGGAGCTTTCTGCCTTTAGGTTTGGATTACCCAAAAACGCTAATGTGCCCTGTGATCCATAGCCATACACAGCATCGATAAGTTGGTTTGCGTATGGGGCTTTGTATCCTGTAGAAACCCCACCTTTTAGCGACCAATTGTTGGTAAGCATATACACAAGATAAGCTCTCGGGCTAACATTTGATCCAAACTTGTCATTATAGTTATATCTTGCTCCAAGGGTGAAGGTTAGTGGATCAAGGATATTCCACTCATCTTCAGCAAATAAGGCAAAAGTGTTGCGATTGTGGTCAGCTGGAGTGGCAGCTAGATCGTGATAATGCTCATGTCTATATTCTGCACCGATATTGAGATTATTGCGATCCCCTAGATAAAAAAGTGCTCTAGAATCTACGATTATATCATTACTTGCAATGCCACGATTTTTGCCAAGATTTGGAGAATCCTTCTTGCCAGCGACAAGCCTTCCTGTGTTTTCTGTGCGTAAAAATTGGATAGAATTTTTCCAAGTCCCAAAATCATATGTCCCCTGATGTGCAGCAGAAGCGATAAGTTTATTGACACCTACCCACTTTTCATAACCGCCTCTTCCTTCAGCGCTTACACCGACTGTGCCTACTTCATTGTTTCTATTATCGTATTTTGAATATGTATAGTCTATATCTGCGTAATAGAGATTATTTTTGTTTGGCATAAAGTTAAGTCTAGATCCTATATTATAAAGCTGATATTTTGTGCCAAAAAAACTATTGACAACCTGACCTCTATCGTTTGTAGGGCTTTGGCTTGCTTCTCTATCGATTTGTCGCATACGCAATGTAAGTCCTAATTTGTCTGTTAATGGACCCGTGAGATAGAGAGAATTTTGGTATGTGTTGCCAAATTTACTAGATTCTGGGATAATCACTTGCGTTTGGAAACTACCCGTCCATGTCTTTGTGACTGGTTTTGTGATGACATTTACCACGCCACCTATGGCATCACTTCCCCAAAGTGTGCTCATAGGACCTCTGATGACTTCGATTTTTTCGATAGCTGATAATGGCGGCATGAAAGTATTATACACACCAACACCAAGATTTGCAGTCGCGACATCACCACTTGGATTTTGACGCAAACCATCTACCAAAAATAATGTATATCCTGCAGGCATACCACGAATAGAAATAGCACTTGCTCCCAATTTATTGCTTGTTTCATCAAGGCTAACACCTGGCACTTCTTTTATCGCTTCTCCAAGATCGCGATAAGGCTTTTTCTCTAATTCTTCTTTACCTACCACGCTTACAGACGCCGGTGCAGCAATCTGATTTTTTTCCTTTCCTGATGCAGTGGTAATAACAGACTGAATATTGACCCTCTGATCATCTCCTTGGGCATACAGCGTTGTAAGACACATCGCTAGAATACATGAAATTTTTGTGTAATGATTCATGGTGCTACTCCTTAAAGTATAAAAAATAAGAATAGTTATTATAATTATACAAAAATAAAAAGAACCTTATAGACTATATATTATGTTGCAGCGATTACAGATTATGGGCTTTGAATGTGATTGGTTACATTAGTGTTTGTGAATATTGTGAGAATATGCGATTTTAAGATACATAGACCACTTCATAGGTGATACATTTTGGTAAAGCTATACATATTGATATAGTAATATTTATAGAGATATTGGGAAAGATAAATGGCAAGGTGCAATTGTGGCAAAAATGTGTAAAAGCGAGAAATACTGCTAGATTCTATATGCGCAAGTAATTCTTCTTTGTAGCGATCGCCCTCACCAACAAGCCATAGATCATATTGTATTAGCCTCTAAAAGCGTTAGCCTTATAGACTTTAAGTTCGGCTTCATCACGCGTATTATTGCGCATTTTTGAAAGCGAAGTATGGATATAGCCGATCTTCTTGCCCCTATTCCCCTATCGTAGTAATTAAGCCAATATTTCCCAAAAATGCTTTTAAGAATCCCTAAAGCTATAAGCAAACCTTACTCAAAGTTTGGCTACAATACCGCCCATTTTGCAATGATGTATTGTGTCAAGAGGGTGTATATGCAAAAAGATTCTAAGATTTTTGTCGCAGGGCATAGAGGGCTTGTAGGTTCTAGTGTTGTGGAGGTTTTGCAAGATCGTGGTTATACCAATCTCATCACACGCACACACCAAGAATTAGATTTGAGTGATTTTAGGGCAGTGGGGGATTTTTTTGAGATACACAAGCCAGAATATGTTGTTTTGGCTGCTGCCAAAGTTGGGGGTATAGTTGCCAACAATGAATACAGGGCGGATTTTATTTATGAGAATCTCGTTATACAAAACAATGTCATATTTCACGCATACAAACACAATGCCAAAAAACTACTTTTTTTAGGAAGCTCTTGTATTTATCCCAAAAACGCTCCACAACCTATTACAGAATCTTCCCTTCTTACAAGTGCATTAGAATACACCAATGAGCCTTATGCTATCGCAAAAATTGCGGGGTTAAAAATGTGTGAGAGTTTTGCCCTGCAGTATGGGTGCAATTTTTTAAGCGTAATGCCTACCAATTTGTATGGGAATAATGATAATTTTGATCTCCACACTTCCCATGTTCTCCCAGCACTTTTGCGCAAGATTCATCTTGCTAAACTCCTTTGGTTAGGCGATAGAGAATCTGTGCAAAAAGATACCAATTTATCGGGTGAGCAATTAGACGCGTTTTTGAAACGCTTTGGTATTAGTGCTCAAAGTGTGCAAATTTGGGGTAGCGGGAAGCCACGCAGAGAATTTTTACACGCTATTGATATGGCAAAGGCGTGCGTGTATGTGATGGAACATGTAGATTTTAAAGATGTGCGTGGCAATCAAGATGAAGTGCGCAACACACACATAAATATAGGCTATGGCAGTGATATAAGTATCGCTGATCTTGCGCAAATGATACAACAAATCGTAGGGTTTAACGGGGAGCTTGTATTTGATACCTCTAAACCTGATGGCACATACCAAAAGCTTATGGATTCAAGCAAGATACAAACATTAGGGTGGCACCCCACAATCGATTTAGAATCTGGCATAGCAAGCGTTTATGCGCACTATCTCAAAACCTATGGAGCTAAGTGATGAAACCAAGAATCGTCCTAAAGGTGGGAAGTTCAAACATTTCTAATGGCGAAATGATTGATGAAAATAAGCTTGAGGCTATCGCGAAGCTTATTGGCGAATTGCGCACACATTATGATATTTTGCTTGTAAGCTCTGGTGCGGTGGCAAGTGGCTATACGCGATTAAAAATTGATAAATCTCTTTTATCAAATAAACAAGCTCTTGCAAGTATCGGGCAACCACTGCTTATGCAAACATATCGCACAAAATTTCAGCACTATGGTATAGAGGTTGCACAAATTTTGGTTACCAAAAATAACTTTGATTCACGCACACAAACTAAATGCGCTAAAGATTGTATCGATACACTTTTGACACATCAGATTCTGCCTATCATCAATGAAAATGATTCAACAGCACTTACAGAATTTGTCGGCGATAATGATCGCTTGAGTGCGTATGTAGCGCATTATTTTGATGCACAACTCTTAGTGATTTTAAGTGATATTGATGGATATTTTGACAAAAATCCCACGCTAGATCCTCATGCCAAAATCCTCCCACGCGTTACGCACATACACCCTCAAGAATTAGAAGCGCCACACACACCAAATGCAAAATTTGCCACCGGTGGTATTGTGACTAAGCTTATGGCTGCACATTTTTTGCTAGAGCGTCAAAAATCCATGTTTCTTACCAATGGCAACAAGCTTGATGTGCTTCGCACACTTTTGATAGAGGGTAAACAAATAAGTGGCACACTTTTTGGGACATTGCCTACTTTGTCTTGTATAATGGATTCTAAATGATTAGGAGAATATGATAATTATGAGAATCTTACTTGCTGGGACACCTGCCTTTGCCAAAATTGCTTTTGAATCTCTCTTGCATTTCTCGCATACAGATAATGATACAGAGTCTTTTGCACTTGAAGTTGTTGGTTTGCTTACTCAACCTGATCGAATCTTTGGGCGTAAAAAAGAGCTAAAAGCCCCTGAAACCAAGGAATTTGTGCGCTCATTGTTCCCAAATATCCCTATTTTTCAACCCCAATACATAGACACGCAAACTATAGAATCTATCAAAGCCCTAAAGCCTGATATGATACTTGTCGTTGCCTTTGGACAAATTTTGCCACAGGCGTTTTTGGATATAGCACCATGCCTCAATCTTCACGCATCTATTTTGCCAAATTTACGCGGAGCGAGTCCGATTCAAGAAATGATCCTTGCACAACCAAAATTTTTTGGTGTGAGTGTGATGCAAATGGAATTGGGGTTAGATTGTGGTGCGGTATTGGGTATAGGCTATGTAGAAAATTGTGGAGAGAATCTCTACACTCTTAGCACACGCTTAGCCCAAAGAGGCGCACAAGTGCTTTGGGGGGTATTAAAGCGTTTGTGCGCACAATCTCTTGTGCCATTGGAACAAAATAATACAGATTCTAGTTATTGCACCAAAATCACACGCCAAGATGGATTAATCACACTTAAGAATGCGCAAGAAGTGTATTATAAATACCTTGCGTATTATGGGTGGCCTAGTATTTTTGTAGAATCTGGCTTGAAATTTACACATATTTTGGGCTTTGAGGCGCAAGGATTCTATAAAGAGGGAGAAATCATAAAAATCCTTGCAAATAGCGCACTTATAGGGTGTAAGCAAGGTTATTTAGAGATTGCGAGTGTGCAGCCACCAAACAAAAAAGAAATGCCTATTAATGCTTATCTTGCGGGAGTACGACTCCAAGAGGGAGCATGTTTGTTGTAACAATTTATGAGATTTAAAGCTTTTTTTGCTACAATCGTGCTTTATTTGCACATTTTGGAGAGATAATGGCAACTACTTTACTCGTGATTCAAATTGTTTTGACATTACTTATTACTATCGTAGTTTTATTACAAAAAAGTTCAAGTATTGGACTTGGCGCATACAGCGGAAGCAATGAAAGTATGTTTGGGGCAAAGGGTCCTGCAGGATTTTTGGCAAAAGCGACAATGTTTTTGGGATTTTTGTTTCTCATCAACACAATCGCACTTGGTTATATGTACAATCGTCAAACAAGTGTCGTTGATAGAATCTCTCCTAAAAGCACATCCAATCTCGCACCACTACCAACTGATGAGTCACAAGATATATCAGATTCTAAAGCCTCTACACTGCAAGTGCAAGAAGGAGATAATCCTTTTGAGAATACTTCGCCTAGTGCACCAACTAGCATACCATAAACAAAATAAGATTTTTAAGGGAATATAATGAACGAAGAGATTGCTAAGATTTTACAACATACACAAGAGAATATGGAAAAATCCCTACAAGTGCTAAAGAAAGATTTTTCTTTGCTACGCAGTGGGAGAGTTTCGAGTGCTATGATAGATTCTATCAAGGCAGATTATTATGGCACACCAACGCCCATTAGCCAAATGGCGTCAATTATGGTGCAAGATGCTTCTACAATTCTTGTAACTCCTTGGGATAAAACACTCTTAAAAGACATTGAGCGCGCTTTGCAAGAAGCTAATGTAGGTGCTACGCCAAATAACGACGGAGAAGCAATCCGTTTGCATTTCCCTCCGATGACAAAGGAGCAACGCTTAGAAATTGCCAAAGAAGCTAAGGCTATGGCGGAAAAAAGCCGTGTGGCAATACGCAATATCCGACAAGACGCAAACAATCATCTTAAAAAGCTTGAAAAAGCTAAAACTATCACAGAAGATGAGAGCAAAAAATCTCAAGATAATGTCCAAAAACTCACCGATGAATTTATCAAAAAGATTGATGAAGTCTTGAAAAACAAAGAAGATGAAATCCTAAAGGTATAGGCTTTATGAGTAAAACACTAATAGGTAAAAAAATCAATGACCACATTTATGATCTTTGCACAATCGAGCAAAATGCACTTAGTGGCGGTGATCCTATTTATTTTGATAATAGCGAAGATTCTCTAGAGATTATACGCCATTCTTGTGCTCACCTTATGGCTCAAGCTATCAAAGCTATGTATCCAGAAGCACAATTTTTTGTCGGTCCTGTGGTGGAAGAGGGGTTTTATTACGATTTTAAGGTTATGCATAAAATCGGCGAAGAAGATCTCCCGGCCATAGAATCTAAAATGAGGGAGATAGCCCAAAAAGCCTACCCTATAGAAAAATATACAACTACTCGTCTTTTGGCACAACAAAAATTTGCCAATGATAACTTAAAACTTGCAGTGATGAGTAGAATAGAGGGAGATAACTTTAGTTTTTATACACAGGGAGATTTTGAAGATTTATGTCGAGGACCACATCTTCCAAACACTAAATTTTTGGAGCATTTTAAACTGACAAAAATTGCAGGGGCATATTTGGGCGGAGATGAAAATGCTCAAATGCTTACGAGAATTTATGGCATAGCCTTTAGCACCAAAGAAGCCCTAAAAGAGTATCTTTTCCAAATCCAAGAGGCAAAAAAACGCGACCATAGAAAAATAGGTCAAGAAATGGGTCTTTTTAGCTTTGATGAGGAAATAGGAGCTGGTTTGCCTTTGTGGTTGCCAAAGGGGGCGCGTTTGCGTCGTAATATCGAGAATCTACTTACCAAAGCCCTTATAGAGCGTGAGTATGAGCCTGTGCGTGGTCCAGAGATTCTCAAAAGTGATGTGTGGAAAAAAAGCGGTCATTATGAAAATTACAAAGAAAATATGTATTTCACACTTATTGATGATCAAGAATATGGCATAAAACCTATGAATTGTGTGGGGCATATCAAAGTGTATCAAAGTAGTCCAAGAAGCTATCGTGAGTTGCCATTGCGACTTTATGAATATGGTGTCGTGCATAGACATGAAAAAAGTGGTGTATTGCATGGGCTTTTGCGTGTGCGGGAATTTACACAAGATGATGCGCATATATTTTGCACACCGGCACAGATAAAAGATGAGGTGCATAATATTATTGCCTTTACAAAAAATATTATGGAACTTTTTGGTTTTAGCTATGAAATGGAATTATCCACGCGCCCTAAAAAATCTATCGGAAGTGATGAGGTTTGGGAGAGTGCGACAGATTCACTCAAGCAATCTTTGGATCAAAATCACATAAAGTATCGCATTGATGAGGGTGGTGGGGCATTTTATGGACCAAAAATTGATATTAAAATCACCGATGCACTCAAACGCAAGTGGCAATGTGGCACTATACAAATCGATATGAATCTTCCAAGTCGCTTTGAATTGAGCTATGCTGATGAGCACAACAGTGCACAAATGCCTGTAATGATTCATAGAGCGATTTTAGGGAGTTTTGAGCGATTTATTGCCATTTTGACAGAGCATTTTGCCGGAGAATTTCCGCTTTTTGTCGCACCTACGCAAGTATGCCTCATACCTATTGGAGATTCACAAATACCATATGCACAGGCTTTACGTGAGAAAATTATTCAACAAAGCGGAGCATATGCTGAAATTTTGGATAAAAACGAAACATTAGGCAAAAAGATTAGAATCGCTGAAAAACAGCATACACCTTTGATTGTGGTTTTGGGTGAAAAAGAAGTGGAGAGTAAAATCCTAGCCATTAGAGACAGAACTACGCGAGAACAATACACATTGAGTGAGGAAGAATTTATCACAATGCTATATACCAAAATAAGTGAGGTTCGTATTTGAGCAAAGAAGAAGTATTACTAAATGAGGAGATAAACCTCAAAGAAGTGCGTTGTGTGGGTGATGATGGTCATGTGTATGGTGTGATGAGCTCAAGAGAAGCATTAGAAATAGCTCTAAGAGAGGATTTGGATCTTGTGCTTATATCACCCAATGCCAATCCTCCTGTATGCAAGATTATGGATTATGGTAAATTCCGCTATCATCAGGAAAAACGCCAAAAAGAAGCCAAAAAGAAGCAAAAACAAATTGAGATTAAAGAAATTAAGCTTTCTACACAGATTGCACAAAATGACATTAATTATAAGGTAAAACACGCTATACAATTTTTAGAATCTGGTAAGCATGTGCGTTTTAAGGTGTTTTTGAAACAACGAGAGTTAAGTATCCCAGATGCAGGTAAAGAAACTCTCAATAAAATAGCACCGATGCTTGAAGAGGTTGCTGTAGCAGAAAAAGAACCGAAACTTGAGGGACGCTATCTCAATGTTTTATATGTCCCTAAAAAATAATAATTAATCTTATGAAAGGAGAATATAATGCCAAAGATGAAAACAAATCGTGGTGCCGCCAAGCGTTTTAAGCTCAAAAAAAATGCCATCAAGCGTGGTAGTGCTTTTAAAAGTCATATTTTGACAAAAAAAAGCCCAAAACGAAAGGCAAATCTCAACGCACCACACTATGTGCATAAGACCAATGTTGATTCTGTAAAAAACCTACTTTGTATGGCATAACACAGAATCTGTAGCTCCCCTAAGCATATGTATGCGACAGGGCAAGGAGAGCCAAAGGCTCACACCTAAAATAATAAGGTAAAGGAGAGTACTATGAGAGTAAAGACAGGTGTCGTTAGAAGAAGACGACATAAAAAGATTCTAAAATTAGCACGAGGCTTTTATAGTGGTCGTCGCAAACATTTCAGAAAAGCAAAAGAACAATTAGAGCGCAGTATGTATTATGCTTTCCGTGATAGAAAGCGCAAAAAACGAGATTTTAGGCGTCTATGGATTACTCGCATCAATGCAGCTTGTAGAAGTAATGGTGTAAGTTATTCTAAATTTATGTATGCACTCAAACTTGCTAATATCGAGCTTGATAGAAAGGTTTTGGCTGATATGGCAATGAATGATACGCAAAGCTTCCAAGCAATTCTTAAAAGCACAAAACTTATCTAGTAGCACACTGCGGATTTTAAAATCCGCAGTGTGCTTTATATCCGTAATAGTTACATATCCTTTATAGCTAATTGTATCATAGCAGCTAAAATTCCTATAGGTGCAATAAATCTTATCACAAAATACCATATTTCAAAGGCTGTTGCGCGTAGATATCCTTCACACATTGCATATACTTGTGATTTTGGAAGTATCCAACCTACAAAAACACACAAAAATACGCCAGCCAATGGTAGCATATATGATGCGCTGATATACCCAAACCACTTAAAAAGCGTCTTGCCAAAAAAGCTTAATGTTTCATGATAGCTTGCTACATTACTAAGCAACAATATTACACCCAAGCCATATGTAACGCTGATAGTAAGAATATTTGCTTTGGTGCGAGAAAAGCAAAAACGATTAATAAGCCATGCATTGAGTGGTTCTAGCATAGAAACAGCTGAAGTAATACCAGCAAAAATAAGGGCGAGAAAAAACAAAAAAGCGATAATTTGACCACTTACATCCATATTGGCAAAAATGAGTGGTAGCGAAATAAATACAAGTCCAGGACCATCATCTGGTGTTGCACCATATCCAAAGATAAAGGTAAAAATTACAAGACCAGCCACAAGACAAAATACAAAGTTAAGAAGTGCAACAATGAGTGCAGATTTTATAAAATTCCCCTCTTTTGGCATAGATCCTGAATATGTCAAAATCACCCCAACCCCTAGAGATAGGGAAAAAAATGCCTGTCCTATTGCATCGACAATCACTTGAGGTGTGAGTTTGCTAAAATTTGGAGCAAACAAAAATTTACAAGAAGCCAAAAAAGAGTTTTGACACATCGAATACCCTAAAAGTCCCAAAAAAATGATAAGTAACAAAGGCATAAGGATAAGGTTTAAGCGCTCTATACCTTTTTTGACACCTTGCTGCAACACATACGCACACAATGCCACAATCACAAAATGCCACCATAGCTGAAGTCCTATTTGTTCATTGGTAAAATGCTCCCAAAGATTTTTTGTAGATTCAAGTGTTGTTGGTAAGCCTATGAGACTTAATACCATATAATGCATAAGCCACCCTAACACAACGACATAAAAAGAAAAAATAACCAAACCAGAAAATACCATTAAGCCACCATATTTGTAGTATTTTTTCCCTTTTGGTGCTAGAGATTCAAAGGTACTAAAACTATCTTGCCTACTTGCTCTACCTAAAATCATTTCTATGATAAACACACTAAGACCAAATACCAAAAATGCTACAATAAACACTAAGACAAATGCGCCACCACCACTTTCACCCACCATATAAGGAAACTTCCAAACACCACCTAACCCTATAGCGCTTCCTGCCACTGCTAAAATAAAACCAATTCTTGAAAAATATGTCATCAATACCCTCACTTTTTACTTTAACAAGATTCTAAAAGATTGCTAAGTATTTTTTTTCCATGAGGTGTCAAGACAGATTCTGGGTGAAACTGCACACCATAGATAGGATATGTTTTGTGTGCTAATGCCATGATCTCGCCATCATCGCTACTTGCCAATACTTCCAAACATGTAGGGAGTGAATCTCGCATGCTTGCTAAAGAATGGTATCGTGCCACTCGTATTTGTGAGGGCAATCCTCTAAATAAAGTGTCTTCTTTGTGAATAGTGACGAGTGAAGATTTTCCATGCATAATACTTTTGGCATAACTCACTTCACCCCCAAAAGCTAGAGTGATTGCTTGGTGCCCCAAACACACGCCAAAAATAGGTATAATCCCCGCACAAAGCTTGATTGCTTCAATGCACACACCTGCATCTTGAGGCTTGCCAGGACCGGGAGAAATAACAAGGAGCTTAGGGTTTAGATCTCTAATTGCATTTGCGCTTAACTCATCGTTTCGCACCACACGCACATTATCATAGAGACTTCCCAAAAGTTGATAGAGGTTGTAAGAGAAACTATCGTAATTATCAATAAGCATAATCATAAAACACCACCTTGCGCTTTATTTGCTGCTTGTATAATAGCTTTGGCTTTGTTGAGCGTTTCTAAAAATTCACTTTTTGGATCGCTATCAATGACAATTCCTGCTCCAGATCGTATACATACCTCATCATCTTTTTTGTATATGAGGCGTATCGCGATACATGTATCCATATTGCCTGAAAAATCCAAATACCCAATGGCTCCACCATAGATTCCGCGAGGACTTCCTTCTAACTCAAAGATAATCTCACATGCACGAATCTTTGGCGCACCCGATAATGTTCCTGCTGGCAAAACAGCACATATTGCATCAAGGGCATCTTTGCGTTCATCAAGAATTCCGCTTACTATGGAGCTTATGTGCATAATGTGAGAATATTTGACTACATCCATATACGATCGCACTTCCACACTGCCTATCTTTGCAACCCTGCCTATGTCATTGCGACCCAAATCCACAAGCATATTATGTTCACTCAATTCTTTTTCATCTTGCAATAATTCTTCTTGCAATGCCATATCCTCATCTATATTTTTACCTCTAGGACGACTTCCTGCTAATGGATATGTGCAAAGCTCTTGGTTTAGCAATCTCACAAGCGTTTCTGGCGAAGCTCCAGCTATTTCTATATCATCACTTGCAAAATAAAACATATATGGCGAGGGATTGCTTGTGCGCAAAACTCTATACACATCAAATAAGCTACCACTTGCACGCGCACGCAATGGATTTGAAAGCACGACTTGGAATATATCACCTTCATAAATATATTCTTTTGCTTTTTGCACCATAGTGCAAAACTCTTCTTGAGAAAATTTCGCTTGTGGCGGAGTAAGTAAGCAAAATGGCTGAATCTCTGCTTTTATCCCTCTACGCAAAAGTACTTCTAAGCCTTTGAGATATTCCTTGGCTTTGGCATAGGAATGTGTGAGATTCTCTAGTGCGATATTAGTGATGAGAAATAGCTTTTGTTGCAAATTATCAAAAGCAATGATCGTATCAAAAAGCATCAAATCCACATCATTACAATTACTTTTGCCAAACAAATGAGAGAGTTTTGGCTCGACATAGCCAATGTATTCATACGAAAAATAGCCCACAAGTCCTCCCGTAAATGGAGGAAGATTCTCTACTTTTGGGCTTTTATAGTTTTTTAGAATCTCTCTAATGGCATCTTGGTGGTTTGCATAACTTACACTAGAGTGATCATATAAATTGCGGATGTGTGTTTTACCTGCATTGCACACAATCTCTAGTTTGGGATCAAACCCTATAAAGCTATAGCGTCCCCATTGCTTCCTGTCTTCTACGCTTTCGAGTAAAAAGACATGTTTGGATTGTTTTTTGAGAATCCGCACTGCTTCTATGGGTGTGATAAAATCCGCATAAATCTCTCTTGCAACTGGCACATATGCATATTCAGTATTTGAAATTTGCTCTATCATTTCCAAACTTGGATACATTTGTTCTCCTTGCATGCATTACTCTTTGTGTAGGTTTCATTACATTGTTTCTCAAAGTATGTAAATCCCACACGACATTTAGGGATACAATCTTATAAAGAATTCATAATATATAGAAACCACTTTAGGACGTTTAGCTTTGTGCGGATTGTAGCAAAGAAATCCTTATGGAGTTTAGAAGTGCAGTTAGGATTGTTTTTTAGCACCCAAATATCGCATAAACCACAATCGCAATTTCTTTGGAAATCCATAGATTCTAGGAAAGTGATAACAAAAGTTTTTGTGTTTAGAGGACATATATTTGCGCATTGGTGCAATGTCTTGTTTGCTAAATCCAAGATCTTTTGTATAACCAATAAATCCTAGGCTTTTCATCATGTCTTTAGCATAGAAAGCACAATTTTGCCTATAAAACTCTTTAAATTCTGGATTTTCTTCTGTATCATGCAAGGTGCTAAAATAACAAAGTGTTATAAAGTAACTATAGACTGACTTGATGCGCTTAGCCCTTGTGAAACTTCCACGTATGATAGAATCTGGCGAGAGGACATAATTATAATATGGTGTATCACTGATATAAATATGCTTACATTTCATAGTAAGGGTGGTGCAAAATGCTATGTCTTCATAAAAAATATGTGGAATAAAGCTTATATGATTATCAAAAATGAGACTACTTTTTGCAACAAATGCCCAAGTTGTGGCTATAGGAATATGAGTCTTAGCACGAATAATTTCTAGTGGTGTATATACACCCACAAGTTCTTTTGCAAACACTCGGTAATTATATTCTTTTGGCTCTCTACTACTAGGATTTACTATCATAATCTTACTAAATGATACGAGCTCGACATTATGTTGTCTACAAATATCAGCACATGTTTGTAACCCATCACACTCTATATAATCATCAGAATCTACAAAAACTATATAACTACTATCCCCCCCCCTTATTGATAACAAGTCATTTTTGACATATGCTAATCCGGCATTTCTTGCTATAGATTGTCCTGCATTTTGTTGTGTGATAAGCACAAAGCGTGAATCTTTATCACAATACTCTTGTGCGATTTGCCCACTTAAGTCTGTGCTACCATCATTAATTAAAATTGCTTTAAAATGTGTGTATGTTTGATTGACAAGAGAATCTAGGCATTGGTGTAAATACGCTTGGACATTATAGATTGGCACGATGATATAAAAGAAGGGATTCATTGTGTGTCCTTTAAGCCATTTTGGCAGTGTTTTGCTTTTGTGCGGATTGTAGCAAAGAAATCCTTATGGAGTTTAGAAGTGCAGTTAGGATTGTTTTTTAGCACCCAAATATCGTATAAACCACAATCGCAATTTCTTCATATGTCTATAGATTCCACCTAGAAACTCATAGATTCTAGGAAAGTGGTAGTAGAATCTACATTTTTTATCCATAAGTGGGTAAAGCGTCATTAAGTCGGATTTATTAAATCGTAATTCTTTTGTGTAGCCATATTTTTGTAATCCTCTTAGTGTTTCTCTGAGAAAAACGGAAGCACAATACCATAGGTAGTCCCTCTGTATTTCATATTGTGCATCATTACTAAGCTCATAAAATCGTTTTGCTATTATAAAATAACTATATACTCCATCACAAAATCTAATTTTTGTTTTTGTATTCATAATAGAACCTTGCCTTGACATACGATAATGATATATCGGAATGTCTGCAATATATGCATGCTGTGTAAGCGTTAGGAGGTAGCTAACAAACAAATCATCCTCGTGATAGATGTATGGCTCAAACATATGTGCTGTATGAAATAAAAAATCACATTTATACATAAAAAGCCAAACCGCATATACGCGAATATGTGGATATTGCTGCAAGATATCTGTGTAATTGAATGTTTTGTTTTCGTCATTTGTTGGGAAAAAGATTTCATCACGCAGTGTTGCATCAAAATATGCTCTATTACAAATAATTGTATCAAGAGATGAATGTGTGGAAATAATTGCAGTAAGATATTGTAACCCATCACACTCTATATAATCATCAGAATCTACAAAAACTATATAACTACTATCCCCCCCCCCTTATTGATAACAAGTCATTTTTGACATATGCTAATCCGGCATTTCTTGCCAGTGATAATCCTGCATTTTGTTGTGTGATAAGCACAAAGCGTGAATCTTTATCACAATACTCTTGTGCGATTTGCCCACTTAAGTCTGTGCTACCATCATTAATTAAAATTGCTTTAAAATGTGTGTATGTTTGATTGACAAGAGAATCTAAGCATTGGTGTAAATACGCTTGGACATTATAGATTGGCACGATGATATAAAAGAAGGGATTCATTGTGGGTCCTTTAAGCCATTTTGGCAGTGTTTTGCTTTTGTGCGGATTGTAGCAAGATAGATTTGATGATTAGATTCTAACATATCACGCGCGTTTTCTTCATGATAGAGATGATATGCAATACCAGCAAATTTTAAACGCCTCAAAACTCCACCATTAAATAAAAATCGTGCTACAAACTCACTATCCTCGCGTCCCCACCCAATAAAATCTTGATTAAATCCATTGATCGCCTCACAATCGCGTTTATAAAAGCTCATATTGCATGAGCGAACACCTTTTATCATTTCTTTTTTATTAAAAACTTTTTTAGTTAATTTAGAGGCAATATATATAGATTTTGCAAAAAGATCTATACGCCTAGCTTTGAAATCACTACTTTTAAAAGCAATCTTATAATCCATAGAATCTAAAATTTCTTGTGTTTTATTTGATGTTAAAACAACTCTTGATCCTTGAAGAAGTGAGCCTAATTTTGCATATTTTAGATGATCTGATATAAAATTAGATTCTAATATCATATCACCATCTATGATAACAATATACTCACAAATAGCAGCATTTATGGCTTTATTGCGTATTTTACTTACACGAAATCCATCATCTTCTTGCCAAATATGTCTCAATGTACAAGGAAAATTTTTCATATAAGATTCTATTAATTCTTTTGTATCCTCTTTGCTTCCATCATCGGCAACAAGCACTTCAGTAGGCAATGTGTGTAGATGTTTTATGGAATCTAGCGCTAAAGCTAAGCGTTCTTTTTGGTTGTAGGTAGTAATAATAAGTGAAACACTATGCGGTGGGGTTATTTGATTTTCATAAAGTTTCATATATTTAAAAAACACGCCAAGCGCATTGCACACGGAAATAATAAAGCCTCTGTATCCATACAAAAACCCTTTTTGTAGCACATAGTTTTTTACAAAACTCCAACCTCCGCGAATGATAGCCTTAAGCGGACTTGCGATTTTGTGTGTGTGTTGCTCTGCCCATAGACTAGAGTAGCGTTGTAGTTTTTCAAGCAAATGCGTGATGTCTCTAAACGCGTAATGTGTAAGTCCAGAATCTAGCTTGATAAATCGTGCGTCTTTTGGCACGATGATACTTTCATGCACGACATTATTATTAAAGCACGTATATTCTTTGTGAAAGATTCGTGTTACAAAATCTGGATACCAACCGCAAGCCTTTATCCATTT
>NZ_FZPO01000046.1 GCF_900198655.1 Helicobacter equorum
ATGTAAATCTATCTAATTGGTTCAAAGCCTAGTTTAGTATTTTTAAGGCTGTGCTATATCAAAATACTTCATCTCAAAGAATTCACAAAGCACAGCCAATCCCCACCTCCAAAGTCTCTAGGATTTCATAATCAAAATACGCCTTTTTGTGCTTGTTGATGAGTTTGTAAGCATTGTTTTCTCGTGAGTGCACCCTCTATCCTCTTAAGAAAATCTCGTGTGGATTGCATCATAAACTTATATGAATCCCCAATAAGCACCAAAACACAAACTATAATTAAGCACAAACTAAATGCACTTGCTAGATTCGGTTTCACAAAGCCTTTAATATAGTATTGTGATAGATAATCTGTGGATATTAGATCGCACTAAATTCTCAAAATTGTATAAAAATGATAAAATTTAAGCTAAATATTAGAAAATATAACTTAGTATTCAAATTCTAAATTCTCATTAAAGGATATAAAATGATTACACAAAACATTGTGAAACTACTCAATGAGCAAATTGCAAAAGAAATGTTTGCAGCTAATCTGTATTTGAGTATGAGTTCTTGGTGCTATGAAAATAGCTTTGATGGTGCGGGTTTATTTTTGTTTCAACATGCTGATGAAGAAAGCGGACATGCTAAGCGTCTTATTACATACCTTAATGAAACGGATTCTAAGGTGATCATTACGGAAGTCGCTGCCCCAGAATCTAACTTTAGTGGATTGCTTGATGTTTTTGAAAAAACATATGCACATGAGCAAAAAATCACACAATCTATCAATAATCTTGTAGATTACACCTTGCAAAGCAAAGACTATCCGACTTTTAATTTCTTGCAATGGTATGTAAGCGAACAACATGAGGAAGAAGCTTTATTCCGTGGCATTGTCGATAAAATTAAACTTATTGGTTCAAGTGGTGATGGTCTATACCTCGCTGATAGATTTATCAAAGACCTCACAAAATAAATTAAAAACAGATTCTCATATGCTAGATTCTCTGCAATCTCATACTTTGAGAATCTAAACCTATGTTTTGCCCTCAGCTTTCTTGCGTAAAAATGTCATAATACTACCCAACACATCATCCCAATCTTTGCTAGGAGATTCTATACGCTCTTTTGTATCATCGCTATATGTAATAGTGATAGTTTGCCCATAATGTGCAATTTGCTTAAGTTTCAAAGCATTTGCCAACACGCGAATCTTGATAAGCTCTAAAAAGTTGATGCTATATGGATCAAGTTTGCCAAAACGATTTTCAATCTCGCCTTCGATGTCATAGACTTCTACAAGATTCTCACACAAGCTTAATCGACGATAAAGCTCTAAGCGTAATGTGTCACTCCCCACAAGTTCGGGGTTGATGTAGGCACTAATATTAAGCTTGAGATCTACTTGCGTGCTTTTTTGCATGCCAAATCCGCTAAGCTGATTGATACATTCTTCAAGCATAGAGAGATATAAACCATAGCCGATTTTTTTGATATGTCCGCTTTGTGCTTCTCCTAATAAATTACCTCCACCGCGAATCTCCAAGTCGTGATAGGCAAGATTCTCTCCGCTACCTAAATAAGAATTTTTTTCTAACGCACTTAATCGTTTTTTGGCTTCATCGCTTAAAGCACCCTCATGCGCTACACACAGATAACAAAAGCCCTCTTTTGCTCCACGCCCTACACGACCACGTAATTGATGTAAATCCGCTATACCAAAACGATTTGCTTCCTCGATAATGATAGTATTGGCATTGGGTAGGTGCAAGCCAGATTCAACAATGCTTGTACAAAGCAAAAGATCAAGCTTTCTTTGCATAAAATCTGCCATAATTTCTTGAGAATATGCATTTTCTACTTGAGAGTGCAAAATCCCTATGCGCAACTTTGGCAAAAGCTCACTCATATCCTTTGCTTTTTGTGCGATTGTGGCAATATTGTTATATACATAAAAAACTTGTCCTCCGCGTCGCAACTCACGCAAAATCACCTCGCGTATAAGCTTCTCATCATATATTTTCAAAAATGTTCGCACACCTTTACGCTCCATAGGTGGTGTGCGTAATGCACTAAAGCCTTTGATGTGTGAGAGTGCCATATTGAGTGTGCGTGGAATTGGGGTAGCACTCATACTTAGAGTATGCACATTTTTGCATAATGCTTTCATTTTTTCTTTTTGTTTAACGCCAAATTTATGTTCTTCATCAATAATAACTAATCCAAGTTTGTTGAATGCTAATCCCAAAATAGCGTGCGTTCCGATGACTACATCAACACCACCACTTTGTAAATCCCTCTGTAGAGTGCTTTTTTCTTTTGTGAATCTATCAATCTTGGCTATTGTGATAGGTTGCCCATTCTCTTTTGTGAGTGATCCTAGTCTATCTTGCAAAGTTTGGTAATGCTGTGAAGCAAGCAAGGTCGTAGGCACGATAAAAGCACACTCATAGCCCTGTGAAACAAGTGCAACAATCGCACTCATAGCAACTTCTGTCTTACCAAAACCTACATCACCGCTAAGCAATCTATCCATAACACGTCCGGATTCTAAGTCATCTAAAATTTCTTTAATGCTACGATCTTGATCTTGTGTCAAGGTAAAGGGACGAGTTTTATCAAACGTATAAAGCAATGCACAATCTCTCGTAATCTTTACACCCTCTAATAATGATCGTTGCGCAGCAAGCTCAATGATAGCTCCAGCAATTTCAAAGAGTTTTTTACGCACAGAATCTTTAAGCTTACTAAAACTTCCTTTACCAAGCCTATCGACAATCGGCAAAATTCCAGAATCTGCCACATAGCGATCTATCATATCTAAGCGTTCTACAGGTAATAAAAGCTTATCTTCTCCCTGATATGCAATCTCGATAAAATCTCGAACCACACCCAAAACACTTGTGCTTTTTAATCCCTTGAAAATTCCAATCCCATAATCTGTATGCACCACATATTCGCCTATGTTAAGCTCATTAAGTTGCAATCGAGATTTTTTATGCTTTTTGGTGGATTTTTGGGTTTTGTTTAGGGAGAGGATAAGCCAGTTTTTGTGCAAGATATTGAGATTTTGTGAATCTAGCACGACATGTATGCGTGAGAGATCAATCTCAAGTGGCTCTAAAAGCTTTGGTGGCGTAACGCTATAATCAAGTCCGTAGGATTTAAGTAACGCATAATTTGGCGTAATAAGCGTAATGTCTTTTTGTTTGTGAAGTGTAAGCAATGAAGATAACATCTTTGGAGCAAAAAGAATCTCTTCGTATTCTTCACTAAGAGGGATAAGTGACATTTGATATATATGATCTAGCGCTAATGCTAATTGCAATTCCTCTTCTATAGCATATAATTCTTTGGCTTCCTCAAGCGCATTTTGTGTGATAAAACACGGATAAGACTTGCTTAAATACACACCCTTATCACCCAAATGCCACAACCACGATGCACCACTCTCCACGCTAAGTTCATTGCTTGATTGTATATCGCCTGATCTCATAATGTCATCTTGATCCACGCCAAAAAGCGCAACAGGAATTTCAAGAGAATCAATCTCATTTTTTTGGCTAAGCTGCGTGCTTACATCAAAAACGCGTATACTCTCAATATTCTCATCAAAAAAACAGATTCGATATGGAGTAGATGCGTTTGGCAAAAATATATCCACAATCTCGCCACGCACACTGATCTCGCCAGGCATTTCTACGACTTCTACATTCTCATAGCCATAGCTTATGAGTTTTTTGGCAAATACTTGAGAATCTAGTGGATTTATCTTGTCAATCACAAAACTTTGTAAAAATTCTGACTTAGGCAGTGGATATAAAATGCTTGAAATGGGAGCACATAGAACTTTTGGGCTTTGGCATTGATAAAATGTGCGCAAAACTTGTAAAAGCTCGAGCAAATCCTCACGAAATGGCGTCAAGTCATCGCCAAAATGCACGCGCACCTCGGGTAAAATAAAAGGCATATAAGGACTAAAATCCTTGTGCTTATGACAAAATTCTAGCACCTCATAAGAAGATCTTGCTTCTTCGTAATCCTTGCAAACGATAATAAAATCGTGTTTAAATTCCTTAGTTTGTGCGCACTCTTGAGATAAAAGTGCGTAAATATCACCCTGTATCAAATCCTAAACTTTCTTTTTAGAATCTATATCCTTGACAACATCTTTGCTTGGTGTCTCCTTGGAATCGCGCACTTTACTCTCACCAACAAACACACCTTTGCGCTCTACTACAAGCTCATTTGTCGTAATTGTCCCTTCAATACGCCCTTGTGCCTTAAGCTCAAGCATATTAGATACACAATCACCGATAAACTTACCAGCCACCACCAATGCATGTGCATTAATAATGCCCTTAACAAAACCATTTTTTCCAATCATTACTGTGTCTTTGGAATTGATAGTTCCCTCAACATATCCATCAATATGTAAGCGACACTCTATATCGATTTCACCTTTTATGGTTGTTCCTGTAGCAATGATAGTTGCTCCTCCTGATGAGGTGCTTGATCCATCAAGCTGTTTATTGTCGTTAGTAAAGATTGCCATGATACGCTCCTTTCTTTTTCAAAGATTGATGAAAAATCACTCATCGTCCATTCGATGAAACTTCTCGGATCTAAAACACTATCCAAAAACCTCACCTCATAGTGCAAATGAGGACCTGTGCTAGCACCGCTATTGCCAGAATAGGCAATAAGTTGCCCTTTTTTGACAAAACTGCCGTGTGAAACAACAATTTTATTCAAATGAGCATAATAAGTCCTAAAACCAAATGAGTGATCGATTTTCACTAAATTACCAAAGCCACCATTATGACCCATTTTGGCAAATTCTACGACGCCATCAGCAGTCGCATGCACGGGAGTGCCAATATCGGTGGCAAAATCCATTCCAGCGTGCAAATGTCTTGTAAAATATAAAGGATGGATTCTATAGCCAAACTCGGCAGAAATACGCTTATAATAATCCAATGGATAACCATTTGGCACAAATTTCATCACAAAAACTTTTTGCGCACCTGTCAGTGAAGCCACATCGATACGCTCACCTAAATCCTCGCCTGCAATATCTCGCGTATCTCCCACACCCACAATGCTCTCCAAATCCCCTACTCTATCTCCTATAAGCCCAATTTCTTCGGATCTTTGTTCGATTTGAAAATTAAGATATGCATTTTTTTCTTGCGTTTTTTCATATTGTGCGAGGATTTTTTGATTAAGGGCAGACACATTGACTATCTCATGCTTAAAAGCACGCACAGAAACAATACCATAAATAATGCACACCAGCAAAAAAATCAGTGCATACAAACCCACTTGCCTAAATACAGAATGTATATTGATATAACGCGTCTTTTCTTGATCGGTTATCATCAATATAAGGCGTTTATTACTCATAACCTATTCTATGCTCACTCTATGGGATTGAGAATCTGCTTGTGCAGTCCTATAAGTATGAATTTGTGCTAAATCATCAAGCGCCCACACAAGGCTTTTCCAATCAATGTGATCTTTGTTTTTGGTTACTGCATTAAAATTATCAAGATCCCATAATGCATAATCAATAGTATGAAGTGGCGTGCCTAAAAAACGTAGCTCATATAAAACTCCTTCTTTTTTAGCACTGCCCCCTCGCCCACTATAGCCGATAAGCTGTCCTTTTGCGACAAACTCGCCCTTTTTGACAACCATAGAATCTAAATAGGCATATGTCGATGTAAAGCCAAAAGAATGGGCTACTTTTACATACGCACCATAGCTCCCACCTTGAAAAGCACTAAGACTATCAATGATGCCGTTTGCAGTTGCATACACCGGCGTACCTTTTGGGACTTCATACACAAAAGATTGTGTTTGGATATTGCTCAAATCCTTAGTATGTTCCCACTTGTATCCACGCACAGGATCGCCATTAGGCATAATCTTTAAAACCATTTGCCTTTGTTCATCACTAAGCGCATCAAGATCGACATCTTGATTCCCAACCTTTATATCAAAATTTCTATGAATGCTCACAATCTTTTCTAATTCACTAATTTGTGTATTTGCCTTTAATAACTCATTGGTTTTATACTCTATGCTACGCACAAGTTCGCTATTTTTTTCATATAGTTCTTGAAATTGCTCTCTTGCCTTGTTTTTTTCAGCAATAATCCCATCAAGCTCTTTAATTAAAAACTTTACCATCACAAAATAAACTACTAACGCCACTCCAAGTGCCAATGCCACATACAAAAGCACACGCTTTACAATCTTATGAATACTAAATTGTTTAAAAGTATCACCATCAATGATAGAAATCATTAGTTTATCTTGCATAATTTCTCTCTCCATATATCTAAAAATCCAGCGACCACACTAAAAGATCCAAATATGACATATTCTTTGGAATCTGTCATATTTTCAAATGCAAAATCCCTATAAGCAATCCCCAAATCCTCTAGAATCGCTATAAGCGTGTCGTGCGCAATAACACGAGGATTATGCGTTAAGGGAAAAATCCATAACTCTTGAATGTGTGGTTTTAATAGCTCCAAAATACAATGCACTTCTTTATCAGAATAGGTATTATACACTAAAATCACGCGCCTTTGTTTAAAATTTTGCTCTATCACGGATTTTAGCACCCTAGCACATTCTTGATTATGCCCTACATCAAGCACGATATGAGGAGCAAGCCACTCACATCGCCCATGTAGATTCAATGCAGGAAGTGTCAAAAAATCTATCTTTATCCCAAAAAATTGCAAGGCAAAACTTGCAACTAAAAGATTTTGTGCCAAAAACTCCGCGAGATTATAGCGTGATACATAGTCTATATATTCTTGCCAAAAGCTAGAATCTAGCGTGTTTTGCAATCCAAAAGTAAGGCAAAATTTCTCATATTGCACATTATATTGCATTTGGGATTTGACACATTCTAGTGCAAAAATCCTTGCATGATAATCTTTGGCAATCTCATAGGCTATAGATACACATTGCGTATAGTGTTGCGGTGCCATAATGACATTTTTTCCCATGACACGCAATTTTGTGCCTGCAATAGACTCTATACTTGTCCCTAAAAAATCCTTATGATCAAAGCCTATGGGCGTAAAAACACTAAGATCTGAATCTATAACACTTGTAGAATCAAATTCGCCCCCAAGCCCTGCCTCTAGCACCAAAAAATCATAACCCTGTGCGATATAAAGTGCTAAAAATGTCGCATACTCAAAATAACTTGCTTCATTAACAAAGCCTTGTTGTTGCAAAAACTCATGTGCTTGTTGCAATATTTGATTACTCACTTCGCCTGTATGAGTAAAAAAACGCTCTCCAAAATGCCATAAATGCGGTGAGCTAAAGTGCAAGACTTTATACCCTTTCTGCACAAGCCCCAATGTGATAAACCTCCCTGTGCTCCCCTTGCCATTTGTGCCCACAAGGTGGATAACTTTGAGATCCTCTATATATAGCTTTGGTGCTAATTTTGCGTAGATTCTATGAGCGCGTCTAGGATCAAAAGGTGCATATTCTTGCCCTTTGGATTCTAAAAATTCCCATAGATTCATTGGACTTCACCTATGTATGATCGGGCATCAAAAGTGTCCCAAAACAATACGATCAAATACAATAACCTGCCTTGCATAGCCCTCTTGTCCAAATTCTTTGATAATCTCATGATGATTAAACACACGTATCACGCACAAAATGTATTTTTGGTGCTAATAAATTCTTGAATATTATGGCGCAAATCACTCTCTTGTTTGTCTCCTAAAATCCTACTATGGCGTGGTGCTATCTCTAATGCCTGAATCTGCATACTCCATTTTTCACATACCACACCAAGCTCTTTGTTACTAAAGTGCGGAATATGATTATGTGCTGTATGCGTAAGCTTTGCTACACAGCCTTCATACATATATTGCCCCATTTTCTTTGTATCTTGTAAAATCCGCAAAATAATTGTGTTAAGAGTATTCATTTCTTTGTGCTTAGTAAGTCTTGTGTTTCTTCTTGTTTTTGTGCTTGCTTTTGTTCTCGTTGTGCTCCATAATATGTCATTTGAGAAATAAACTTATCAAGTGCTTGTATAGTCGCATTTGAAACTGCACCAAGTTTTGCTTCTTCAATAAGCAAAGCGGATGTAGAACTCGCTGGGTAATCATAATATCCTGAAGTGCTTGCGCTAAGTGTTGAACCATTGATATTTTGCACCTTAAATGAGAGATTAACCGTAGCACGATAATGACTTACAAACCCATTTTCATCATACGCTACAGGTGTGCTACTCACAGAAAGCACACGCACATCAATAATACTATGCGCACTTTGCTTAGAAGACAAAGTATTATTAAAGCGTGTCAAAACTGCAAGATTAATCGCATCTTTTGCGCTCACAGAGGCCTCTGGAAGTTGTGGATCCATAGTAATCTCCACATACACACCCTCACCAAGAACTTTATCACTATAGCTTGCCACAGGGACATAGCCACAAGCCATGAACAGCAAAACCATCAGTGTTATAATATATTTCATCTAGACTTTTACCACAAAATTTATGAGTTTCTTTGGCACCACAATTTCCTTTAAAACTTCACCCTCTAGCCACTTTGCCACACTTTCTCTTCCAAGAACAAGCAATTCATCATTGTTTATATCTGCACTTACTTCAATCTCAGCACGCTTTTTGCCATTAACAGTAACTGCTATAAGTATTTCATCGCTCTTAAGTGCATTCACATCAAGTGCAATAGGTGCGAAATTCGCGCGCTCAAAATATGTATCACTAAGCTCCCAACAAATATGAGGTACGATAGGCTCTAAAATATGCAATAACACGAAATATCCTTCGGTATAAATAATCTCATTATCTTGTTCACCTAATGCGTTAAAAGCTTCCATACACGCCGCTATAAGTGTATTAAACGCATATCCAGATTGTTTTTTGCTAAAAATATCGTGAGATTTTTGCAATGCCTCATAAACCTTTTTGCGCGCAAACTTTTCTTGTTTGGAGAGTGTATGAGATTCTATAGTCGGTAAGCTTTTGCATACTTTTACATATTCACTACGCTCCCACACACGCTTTAAGAATCTAAATGCTCCCTCTACGGCTGCATCATTCCATTCTAGCTCACGCACAGGTGGCGCAGCAAAAAGCACAAAAAGTCGCGCTGTATCCGCTCCATAGGTGGCAATAAGCTCATTTGGATTCACAACATTGCCTTTAGATTTACTCATCTTAGCACCATCTTTTAACACCATGCCCTGAGTAAGAAGATTGGCAAATGG
>NZ_FZPO01000031.1 GCF_900198655.1 Helicobacter equorum
TTCTTAAAAATCATTTAATGCAAGGTTGCATTTCACAACGCACAAATCCCAAAAATATGCTTTTTATATTTATGAAAATTACCATTTTCAATTTTTATGTTTAGCAAGGGGTGTTCGTGGAAGTAACTGCCATTGTAGTAGCGAGAAAGGGTTCAGTTAGGATCAAGTCTAAGTCCTTATTAAAACTCAATGGACAGACTCTTATAGAGCGTAAAATTTCTCAATTAAAGGCTGCCAAAAAGATTCATAGGGTGGTATTTGGATCAGATTGTGAGCAGATGTGTGCTATAGCAAAGGATGCTGGTGCTGATGTTGTGGAACGTGATTCGTATTTTTGTGATGAGAGCAGAGCGAGTGCAAATGAAATGATTGGTGAAATGATGTCACTAGTTCACACTGATATCATTGTATGGGCACATTGCACAAATCCACTGATTAGTTCACATACATATGATAATGCTATTAGCACGTTTCTGACACACTATGGACAGTATGATAGTTTGTGTTCAGTTGTAGAGCTTAAGGAGCATCTCTGGTGTAGCGATAAACATACTCCGCTTAACTATAACCCATATATGTCCCATCATACTCCAGCAAGATCTCTGCCTCCATTATATATGCAGGATGGAGGGATTTTTATACAACCTTATATGCAGATGAAAGCAAATAGTTATTTTTTTGGTAGGAGACCATATTTATTTGAAATACCTAAGGAAGAATTTTTGGATATTAATGAGATTCGTGACTATCTCTTAGCAAAATCCATCATTGAAGCTAGTGTAAATTCTTTGGATTTGGAATCTGTATATCCAGATAACGTTTTGGTATCAACGACTCCTCGGGGGGGGGGTGGGGCAATTTAGTAGTCAATCTAGGGTGTATTCTGGATTTAGAGAAATCCTCTTTGCATACACCTCTTTATGTAAAACCTTTGTGTGTTTATTATCCCACAAACACGATGGTTGTATCATGAGAAGTCGATATACCGATACAAGTAGGGTTGCGTGATGAATATTTCCTTACTTGATTGTACTTTGCGTGATGGCGGATACATAAATAATTGGGCTTTTAAAGATAATTATATTATCAAAGTTATTCGTGCGTTGTTGGATTCTCACATAGAAATTATTGAGTGTGGATATTTAAGTGATGCTGGGTTAGATGGCAGTAGTACTATTTTTAGGAATATCAGCAGAATAGATAAAATTTTGGATCGTGTGTTTTTGCAAGAGAAATGGCAGAATTTTTATAACCCTGCATTTGTCGTGATGATAAATTTTGGGGATTTTAATCTTTCACATCTTGGAGATATGAAAGACTCCCGCATTTTTGGTATACGATTAGCATTTCACAAAAAACATCTACATGAAGCGATTAAGCAGGTTAGTGTGATACAAGAACTTGGATACAAAGTATTTTTTCAACCTATGGTTACTAAACAATATAGTGATGTTGAATTTCTTACAATGCTTGAAGCCATGAATGATTTGAAGCCATATGCATTTTACATAGTTGATAGCTTTGGGTCCATGACATTACGAGAATTTGGTCGTTACCTGCTTTTAAGTGATAGTAATTTAGATTCGAGTATAGCATTAGGTTATCATTCTCACAACAATATGCAATTAGCATTTGCCAATGCTATCAATTTTGTGCAAAATAGCCTTAGACGCGAGATTATTGTGGATTCAAGCATTTATGGTATAGGTAGGGGTGCTGGGAATCTAAATACTGAACTCATTGCTGATTTTCTTAACAAGGAAGTGTGTAAAAATTATCGAATTACTCCATTATTGGATGTAATTGATTCATTGTTAGAGCCGCTTATGGCAAGATATTCTTGGGGATTTTCTCCGGCACAATACCTCTCAGCATCACTTGAGATTCATCCAAGCTATGCAAACTTTCTCACAAAAAAGAATAATAATCATATTGCGACTATCCAAAAAGTTCTTCAGAAAATTCCACTATCCAAACGCCTAAGTTTTGATCAAGATTTCATAGAGAAGTTTTATGTTGAAACACTGCTAGAATCTAAACTTCCTGCGCATGGTGTATTGCAAGTCGATAAGAAGATTTTATTATTGGCTCCAGGAACAAGTGTTTTGGAACATGAACAAACTATTGAGTCTAAGATACACAGTCAAGAGTATATAGTTATAGCTATAAACCATAAACCCAAATTGCCATGCGATTATTATTTTTTTGCAAATCAGAAACGTTATGATGAGTTTGAAACTGATTTGCCTTGTGATCAGATTGTCATTACAAATAATCTTAAAGTTACGAAAGCACCCCCTATTGTTTTAGAGTATAGTGATTTGGTATTTATTGACGGAGAGTTTTTTACTAACACTACTGTGCTTTTGCTACATTATCTTGTGCGATGTGGTGTGTGTCGTGTGGAAATAGCTGGACTTGATGGTTACTGTGTTGGTAAGCAGAACTATTCATATGATGAATGTGATATACAAGCTTACGATGAAACAATGATAGAACAAAATGAGATTATGTCTAGAGCTCTTGTAAAGCTTGGAAATAAGATAAAACTGGAATTTATCACACCAAGTATTTTTAAGGATTGTTGATGGAAATAAATGTTTTTTTACCTTGCAGAAAAGGGAGTGAACGAGTACCAAATAGGAATATTAAGCCATTTGGATGTTTTGCAAATGGGCTTTTGGAATTGAAGCTTTCACAGCTTTTGGCAGTGCATAAAATCAGTAGGATTTTTGTGAGTTCAAATGATGATGAAGTGTTGAATTTTGCAAAAAATTTAAAGAGCAACAAGATTGTTTTGGGTAAGCGTGATGAGAGTTTATGTATGGACAGTACGCAAACTGATGAACTCATTGTATATGCTCACCAACTTATTAATAATGGGGAGATTTTATGGACTCATGTGACCGCACCATTTTTTGATCATCGATGTTATGATGACGTAATAGAGAAATATGAGCAGTGCTTATACGGAGGTTATGATTCGCTTATGAGTGTTAATAGGGTTTATGGATTCTTGTGGGGTTCTAAAGGTCCTATCAATTATGATAGAACGCTATGTAGGTGGCCACAAACACAAAGGCTTGCACCACTGTATGAGGTAAATAGTGCAGTTTTTCTAGCTAATGCGGAGATGTACAAACAACATCATGATAGAATAGGTGAAATGCCATACTTTTATATTACAGATAAAATTACGGGATTTGATGTAGATTGGAGAGAAGATTTTCTCATTGTTAAGGCACTTTTTGAATCAAGTTTTGCTAGTGATTTTGTAGATTGTATGCAATCTAGCCCTAGGATTTCGGGGGGGGGGATACACTATAATATTTGCCATTTAGAAACCATTTGGTGTAATCTATATATAACTTCTATAGAGACAAGAATTGTTCTTTTTTCACACAATATTTTGTTAAGGAACCCGTTTTCGTGTAGAATCAAGCAAACAGATATAGCTTTGGGGTGTGCATCATGAAAATTATAGGTGTAATTCCAGCACGTTTTGCTTCTAGCAGATTTCCAGGTAAACCATTAGCTAGTATTTGTGGAAAACCCATGATATGGTGGATATACCAAGAGGCTAAAAAACTTCAAGAAATTTGCGAAGTGTATGTTGCTACAGAGAGCCCAATAGTTGTTCAAGAATGTCGCAAGTTGAATGTAAATGTAATACTTACTTCTGATGAACATGCAAGTGGTACAGATAGGGTTGCAGAAGTTGCGCGTATTGTTGATGCAGATTGGTATCTGATATGGATGGGTGATGAACCATTAATAAAATCTCAAGAAGTTAGATATCTTTTACAAGAAGCAAACAATAAGAAAAACTATGAAGTTTACATGCTTGCTAAACATTTTGATAACCCAGTAGATGTAGTTAATTCAACAACTATAAAACTTGCAATTAATAAATATCAAGAACTTATATTTATGTCGCGTTCTTGTATACCTTTTCCTAAGGCTGCTCTAGATTATCATTATTACAAAAATATAGGTGCTTATTTGATGAGTGCGGAAGCATTGCGTTTTTTTGCACATACGGAAGTTGGATATTTGGAAAATATTGAGGATATTGAACTTCTACGTTTTTTAGAGAATTATAAAAAAATCTATGTATCTATTTTGCAGGATTGTATTTCTATGTCTGTCGATACTCCAAAGGATTTGCAGCGTGTTATCAAGTTAATGGAAACTACCCTAACTAGAGACTCGATAAGCTTTGATACGCCTTCGGGGGGGGGGGGGTAGATAACCCATTTAAAAGGCAATACACAAAGTTCTTGTGCATTTCATTAGATAAGAAATTTTCTCTTACCTTATGCTCTTTATGTTATAGTCATACTTCTTTCCAAAGCGTGAGAGTTGCGTAATGTTTGGAATAGAGAAGCTTCTTTATACACAGCTTTGTAAATTAAAGAATACATATCATTTGCAAGGGATTAAAGCAGAATTTGAAGCTGAAGGGTCAAACTTTAGAGATGTGATGCGTTTAAGGCGACTTACTTCAAGTGCTGGTGTGAAGTTATATCTCAAAATTGGTGGTGTAGAAGCCTTGAGAGATCTTAAAGATGCTATAGAAATAGGTGTAGATGGAGTGATTGCACCTATGGTAGAGAGTGTCTTTGGGGCAAAAAAATTTTATGAAAGTATTCAGAAATTTTACAAAGATAATCCTATCCATACTACCCTTAATATTGAAACTAAAACTGCTATAGAAAATTTTAGTGAAATTCTGTGTTACGCTAATGGGAAGTTTAACAATATTAATATTGGGCGATCGGATTTGAGTGCATCATTTTTGAATCCACGGATAACTCCAGAGAGTGAGAACATTTATGTAATTATTACTGACATTATCCGTCACATGCAAGATTTGGATCTTACATTAGGATTGGGGGGCGGACTTAGTCGTGCTAGCATCGATAATCTTAACACTACTTATATTTCTTTGAAACCTTCTATTAATCAACTCGAAACACGAAAGGTGATATTACCTACTGAAAGTTTTTGTGCTACAGAAGATGCGCTTAATGAAGCATTGAAATTTGAGGAACTTTATATCTTATCTAAAAAAGAATTTAGTGATTTGTATATAGATTCTGAAATAGCACGACTGCCGGAATTAAAAAGGAGAATGTCATGAGTTTTTGTGTGATTATTCCAGCTCAAGATTATAATCGGTATCATACGGATGGTGATCTTGCTCCATTTGGTGATACGACGTTGCTAGAATGGAAACTAGCTCAGTGCAAGGATTTTGTCTCAAAAGATAGAATCTATATAAGTTCTCAGAGTGCTAAGATACAAGATATAGCATCGCAACAAGGTGTTGGATTTGTCAAGCGTGATAGTGCTACGAGTTACATGGATAATATTAAAGATTTATTAAATCAACTGAGTTTTGAAAATATTATCTATACACATTGCACTACACCATTTATAAATGCCAGTATGTATCAAGCTATGTACCAAGAGTTTCTCAAAGCAAATCATAGCTCACTTATTTCGGTTAAAGAATTGCGAGAATTTATCTTTTATCAAGGCAAAAGACTTAATATAGAAAATGCATTTATTTTACGCACACAGATTGAACCTGTCATGTCAGTGATTAACGGATGTTATATATTTAAACGCACTAGAGCTCAAGAAATACAAAATTTTATTTTTGAAGATTCTGCATTTTTTATACTTGAGAATCTTGCAAGCATTGAAATTAAGGATATAGGTGATTATGCAATAGCTAGGGAGCTTATTGCAATGTATTTCAATAGGGAGGTTCGGAAGTGAGTATTAAGTATTAGTGCTATTATACCAGTTCGTAAGGGATCCAAAAGATTAAAACATAAAAATATTTTACCATTTGGGGATTCAAATCTTTTGATACATAAGATTCGCCAACTTAAAAAAGTCAAACATGTAAGCGAAATTATAGTTTCATCAGATAGTGATTCTATGTTGGAGATGGCAGAGAATGAGGGTGTTAGAATTCACAAGAGACAAAAAGAGTTTGCTGATGAAAAGAGTAAAAGCTTCTCTGAACTTATAGAGCATTTGGCATACGACGTGGGAAATGGGGAACATATTTTATATGCACCTTGTGTGTGTCCATTGTGTGAT
Source organism: Helicobacter equorum (assembly GCF_900198655.1). Lineage (GTDB taxonomy): Bacteria > Campylobacterota > Campylobacteria > Campylobacterales > Helicobacteraceae > Helicobacter_F > Helicobacter_F equorum. The sequence continues at coordinate 6,118 of NZ_FZPO01000031.1, forward strand.
GAGCAGGACTTTGCAAAAGCTATAAAGATATATAAAAATCAAGTGCTTGATGAAAAAAGTTTGATAGTGTTATTTCTGTAAAAGAATTCAAAGAATACCTGTGGGATACTACCAAGCCTATAAACTATCGCATAGGTACATACCACACTCCATCACAGAATCTTCCAGAATATTTTGTAGTTGTCAATGGTTTTTATCTTGCTACACGTGAGAATATGCAAAAATGGAAATATTTTTTTGGCATGCAGCCATACAAGATACCTTTAGATCAAGCTCACGCTATAGATATTGATACAGAATTTGACTATATATGTGCAAGAGCAGGCTATGCTTATATGCAAGACAAAGCATCGGGGGGGGGTAATCAGTTCCATTATTGGTTGCTATGCGATTTCTTATCTATTGTTGTGTTTCTCATACAAGAGGATAGCACAATGAATATCCTCATTACTGGCGGAGCTGGATTTATTGGTACCGCTTTGGCATATAGGCTTATTCAAGCTTCGCACAGGGTAGTTTTGATTGATTTACCCAAAAAATTTAAGCCTCATCATAGAGATTATGAATGTTATGAGATTGACATACGTAATATTTCTAACTTTAGAGTTTTAAGAAATAAGCACTTTGATTGTATTTTTCATTTAGCCGCTCAAACTTCTGGAGCTATTTCACAAGAAGATCCCACATTGGATGTTGATACAAATGTAAAGGGTACTCTTAATGTGTGTAATTTTGCACGCATGTGTGGTGCTAAAAAAATTATTTTTAGTTCTTCTATGGCTATTTATGGTAATCATAATGGTAAAATTTCCGAAGATAATGTTCCGAATCCACTTTCAAATTATGGTGTCTCCAAGCTTTGTGGCGAGATGTATATTCAGAGTTTTCGACAATTTGGAATTCAAAATAGTATTTTTAGATTATTTAATGTTTATGGTCCAGGGCAAGATATGTGCAATCTCCGACAAGGTATGGCAAGCATTTTTATGGCACAGGCATTGACATCGAACGCTATACGCGTGACTGGATCATTGGATCGATATAGAGTTTTGTTTATATCGATGATGTTGTGGCAGCGTTATTATTGGGTTTAGGACATGAAACAGATTCTCAGACTTACAATGTAGGGAGCGCAACCGCCACGCGTGTTGATGAGCTTATTGAATATATTTTATCTTTATGTCCAAAGCCCCGCACGGATTTTTGTATAACAAATATAGGAGGACACGAAGGAGATACATTTGGTTCTCTTGCAGAAATTAAAAAAATATGTGCTTTAGGATGGAATCCTAGAGTATCTCTTAAGGATGGGTTGCAAAATATGTATAAGTATGCTACTATGGATGGTGTTTTATGAAAATCGCAGCATTATTAACTGGTAGAGGCAATAATACTTTACCTAATAAAAATATTCTTCCACTTTTGGGTTCGCCACTTTTAAGCTATCCAGCCAAGGCCGCGTTAGCGGTAGAAGATATACAAAGATTTTTTGTGAGCAGTGATGATAAAAAAATTCTAGATATAGCACAAAGATTGGGTTATGTGCCAATCTTGCGCCCAAAGGAATTAGCGCTTCCAAATTCACAGCATATCGACGCGATTTTGCATGCACTTACGGTTATCGAATTGCAATTTGAGTTTGTGCCAGATATTTTGGTGGTGTTATTGGCAAATTCTGCAACTATTAAAAGCGAGTGGATCCATCAAGCTATTTCAATTATACAACAAGATTCAAATGTAAGTGCCGTTGTACCGGTGCAAAATGATCAAGATCATCATCCTTATCGAGCAAAGCGCTTAAATACGCAGGGGAGCTTAGAGCCATTTTTTGATTTTGGTGACAAAGTCATTTCTACTAATAGGCAAGATTTGGAAACCTGTTATTTTTTATGTCACAATTTTTGGGTTTTAAATTTGCAGAAGTCTTTATATGCTAGTGGTGGGCAGAAGCCCTGGGTATTTTTAGGCAATAATATTAAACCAATTTTTACACAAGGTTGTTTTGACGTGCATACTCTTGATGACCTTGCTAAAAGTGAGGAATGGTTGAAGCAAAATCTAATTCCTTCATCAGAGTAGATATTGCCAAAGATTTTTAGAGTCACTAATGGTTTATATATGCGTGATCGAGAATCGATTTTGCAAAGTGGCTATTTTTTGGGTAAAAATCCTTATAAATTTTGTGTTTCAAAAATTTCTGGAATTGATATCGATGAATATGAAGATTATGAAATGGCAAGAGCGCTTTTAAGTTTATATGATGATTAATATGCTACACTCACAGGTTTAAAATCTAGTTGTAGCTAGGACTTAATTTTGGGAGTAGATTATGAAAAATGTGATTGTATTTGGTGCAGGAAGCACAGGAAGAACTCTAGTGGCTGAAATGGTTGTTGGGGGGGGGTATATATAATATAGATTCTCTCTTTTTTGTGGATAATGATGAAAGAAAGTGGAGCAAGGATCTGCAAATCACAGTAGGTGATGAAACTTTGCATTTTCCTATAAAATCACCAAAAGAAATTTTAAGGGTAGACTTTGATGAAATTATTTTAGCCACAATGGTCGGTTATGAGGATAATTTAAAGCAACTTCAAGATTATAAAATCCCAAAGCATAAAATAGAACATCTTCATCTTTGGAAAAAACTGATTCCACGCATTCAATTTTTGGAAAGTTTTGCAAAAGAATGCAAAATTAAAAATCTAGATGGTAATGTTGCGGAACTCGGCGTTTTTCAAGGAGAGTTTGCTAAAAAAATTAATGAGTTTTTTCCTAATAAAACTCTTTATTTATTTGATACTTTTGAAGGCTTTGATGAGAGAGATCTCAAGAGTGAAACAAATGATGTAAAAGAGAATGGTATCGGGCATTTGAATGATACTTCAATAGAAATAGTTATGAATAAAATGCTTTATCCTGAAAATGTAATTATTAAAAAGGGGTGGTTTCCAGAAAGTGCAGCGGGATTAGGTGATAAAAAGTTTTGTTTTGTAAATCTAGATCCAGATTTATACGAACCTATTCTAGCAGGTTTGGAGTTTTTTTATCCCAAGATGGTAAAAGGGGGAGTGCTTTTGATTCACGACTATTTTAATGAGGGTTATCCTGGAGTTAGACAAGCAGTGAGTGAATTTTGTGAGAAGTATAGCCTCAATTCTTTTCCCATTGGAGATGATATCAGTATAGCAATACAAAAGGTATAGAACAAACGTGATTAAAAATATTTTATGGGATTTTGATGGTGTTATACTCGATAGTCTAGCGGTGCGAGATTATGGATTTAGAGAAATTTTTAAGAATTTTGAGATAGAGGATGTAGAAAAACTTATAGTTTATCATCAACAAAATGGAGGGCTTTCTAGATTCCATAAGATCAAATATTTTTTCGAGGAAATTATACATCAACCAATCGATAACGATGGGATTGAGTATTATGCTAGAGAATTTAGTGAGATTATGCGTCGTGAATTGAGTAATCAACAATATTTGATACAGGAGACCATGACATTTATTTCATCACATTATCAACAAATACGATTTTTTATTGCCTCTGGTTCTGAGCACAATGAATTAAACTTTTTATGTCACAAATTGGGTATAGCACAATATTTTTCAGCTATATATGGTTCCCCAACACCAAAAGTTGGCCTCGTTGCTAAGATTCTATCTTCTCATGATTGTGATCCTAGGGAGTGTATTTTAATCGGTGATAGCATTAATGACTATGATGCAGCAAAGACACACAATGTCACATTTTATGGCTACAATAATACAAGCCTACAGGGCATTAGCGAGAGATATATAAAAACCTTTGTTGGATTTTGTATATAAATTTTGTTATAATCGGCAACTTACAATGTTATGAAGTGGGAGTTGCAAAGATGAAAAAAGTGGTGATTTGGAGTGCAGGGCAAGTTGGAATTCAAACAATGTGGCATGTTACCATGGATTATGAACTAATAGGATTTATTGATAGTGATGTAAGAAGACAGACCTCGGGGGGGGGGGGGAACCTATAAGCTATAATAATAAGCTCTATGAAGTTTATCCACCACATACATTAAAGGAATTGGAATTTGATCGGGTGTTTATCGCAAATATGAGCGATCATCAAACCCAAGAGATTATTAGAAGTTTAGAAAGCTTTCAGATTCCTAGTCAAAAAATTGATACTGGTGGTTTTGGAAAAGTGTGCAAATTTTCTCGATTAAATTTCATCAAAGCTTTATCCATACAATTCCAAGAAAATAATATAAGTGGTGCTGTGGCAGAGTTTGGTGTTTGGAGAGGTGAAACCGCAAGATATATTAACGAATATTTTAAAGCAGATGAGTTTTATTTACTTGATACTTTTGAAGGATTTAATGAAAAAGGTATTAGCAAGGAGATTGGTATTTCTCAACAATCAAAAACTACTGATTTTAGTGATACTTCACTAGAATTTGTAAAAAACAAAATGCCATATTTACAAAAGTGTCACTTTGTAAAAGGATATTTTCCAGAAAGTGCGACATATATTCCTAAAGATGAAAAATTCAAGTTCGTAAATATCGATGTGGATTTGTATCAACCGATTTTAGAGGGATTGAGATATTTTTATCCTAGACTTGTAACAGATGGTGTCATTTTGATTCATGATTATTTTCACCCTTATTATGTAGGGGCTAAAAGAGCTGTAGATAAATTTGCTAGAGAAATGAAAGTCAGAGTTCTACCGATAGGCGATGCTTTTAGCGTCATGATACAAAAGTAATCAATGCTTGTGGCTATAGCTTCGCACGAAGTTTTCAAAATCCTCGCGTATGTCTATGTTACCATAGTAGCGAATTTGTGCGGGAGTTAGCATATCCGCAGGCAATACCTCAATAATGCCTCGCAAACCATCATTGCGCCGATAGGATTCTAAACGCAAGAGCGCACTAAAGGTTTCACCGATGAGGTGTAAGTCTTGCTTATTTTGTGGGTGGAGATTTGGTAAATCAAAGGTTTGGGCAAACTTGCAATCAAGGTTAAAAAGATAGTATTTGATTGTCGTATAAGAATTTTTGGCTATAAATGTATCATCGATATTTAGCCCAAACAAAAATTCCTTATCTTCGCCAAAATGCACCGATTCTTGGAATTGCGTGAAGTTTTTTGTTTCGGTATGTTTTTGCTCAAGATTTAAAATCATATGGAGTAATTCATCAATCTGTGTGCCAAAATTTTTTGCATTAGCTTCTATTTGTGCTATGAGTGTGTCTTTTTGTTTAATCGTCTGCAAAAGCGTGGTATTTCTAGATTCTAATTCTTGAATGTAATTACTTAGCGAGGCGAGTTCTGTATCTTTTTGCGCGATGTTTTGTGTCAATGTCTCAATAGTTTTTTGGAGATTTTCACATTCTGTGCGTAGAGTGTGGATCTCATTTTTTTGTTGTTGGGTAATTTGGGCAGTAAAGTCAAACTTATCCATTGTGTCCTACTAAGTATCTACAGGCATTTATATAGCTTTGTAGATGTATTTCTTGAAATCTATAGGCTTTGTCATATGCCACCCCGTGATCTACGGAAGCACGTAATATAGGGAGATTTAGCGTTACATTGATACTTTGATCAAAATAAAGGGCTTTGAGTGGCGCTAAGCCCACATCGTGATACATACTTACATAATATTTGAATCTAGCGCGATTGTATGGGTTAAAGGCTGAATCTGGGGGCAGGGGACCGATAAAAAGTGTTTTACTAAGTGCTTGGTTGGCTTGTGTGATAGCTTGTGTGATAAGCGTATCTTCATTGCCCATAATGCCTCCATCACCACAATGAGGATTTAATCCCAACACGGCGCATTCTTGCATATTAGGCAAGGAGTTTGCAAGGTTTAACAAAAATGTTTTTAGCGTTTGTGTGTCTATCAAATCACTAACTTTTCTTAGCGCGACATGATCGCTAAAGAGTGCAACAAACATTTCTTGACATCCTAGCATCATAATGCCTTCACTTCCATATCGGGCTTTAAGTGCGTCTGTATGCCCTATGTAGTGGATTCCTGCTTGTTTCCAAGCGAGTTTGTGGATAGGGAGAGTAAGCACGGCTTGACATTCTTTGTTATCTACCAAATCACACGCATGAGAAAAGCTCTCATAGCTATAAGCACCACTGATTGGATTAAGCACTCCGGCTGTAATGGTGGGGAGATTTTGTGTTTGTGGCACGTGTAGGGAGCTTTTGGGTATGGGGTTAGATATTTTGAGGAGGTTTGTGGCTTGGGTAAGAATCTCATCATGCACACAATATATCGGTGTAGCGTGTTGGCTGATGAGTGTATGTGATCGGAGCGCGATTTCTAGCCCTATGCCATTTACATCACCGATACTTATTGCAATTCTTTTCTTTTGCATAGCTTACCTTATGGTGATGTGCAGAGTTTTAGCATATCGCTTATAGCGCGCTCCAATCCTACAAAAACCGCGCGTGCGATAATAGAATGCCCAATATTTAGCTCACTAATATCCTTTATGGCGATGATTGGTGCGAGATTGTGGTAATTTAGCCCATGCCCTGCAAAGCATTCTAGCCCTATATCACGCGCGTATTTGGCGCTTGTAGCTAGGAGAGAGAGTTCAGAATCTAAAAGATGTTGTAATTCTTTTGTGGGCAGTGCAAATTCTTGCGAACTATGGTGTGTTTTTGGGAGATTGGTAGTTTGCATAAGGTGGAGATTGGTGTATTTGCCAGTGTGGAGCTCTATACAATGCGCACCCAAGTCTTTGGCTAACGCGATATTGTCGATATGTGGATCGATAAAAAGTGCGGTATCAATGTCGTGTTTGGTATATCGCGCAAGTGTTTTGGCGATAGTATCGCTATGTGTGTTGAGGTCTAATCCCCCCTCTGTTGTGATTTCTTGGCGTTTTTCTGGGACTAGCGTGATACGATGAGGCTTGATGGCACACAAAAACTCGGTGATACCTTCATCAAGCGCACATTCGACATTGACAGGTAGTGGGGATTGGGCGATGATAGAGCACACATCAGTATCGTGTATATGGCGTCTATCTTCGCGCAAATGGATTGTGATTTGATGTGCTCCTGCATTTTTTGCGATAAATACGGCTTCTAGTGGGTTTGGATCATTGATCGCACGCGCTTCTCGCAAGGTTGCAATATGATCGATATTGACGCCAAGTCTCATTTTTTTAACGCTCTATGGCGACTACGCCACTACGAATGATTTCTTTTGGTTTGTATTGTTCTAATGCACACAAAAAGCTATCAATCCGCGTTGGCTCATCTGTGGCGGTGATGATGATGTGTTTTTGCGTCGCATCAGCAATAAGTCCATTATACGATTCACAAAGGGCTTTTATGTCCGCAAGTGGTTGTTTGATAGGAAGTTTGACAAGCACCATTTCTTTTTGCAAAAGTGTATCGCTTTCTACCACGCTTAGGACAGGTATAAGCTTATGGAGTTGTTTTACAATTTGTTCAAAAACTTTGGCATTGCCTTTTGTGGTGATTGTGATATGTGATAGATCGGTGTTTGGGAGTGGTGCAACACACAAAGATTCTATATTATACCCTCTTCCTGCAAAAAGTCCAGATATACGAGCCAACACGCTGTGTTCATTGATAACTGTTACACAAATTGTTCGTTTAGATTCCATTATTTAGCCTTTTTAAACAATATCATTTCATTGAGTGCCCCACCTGCTGGCACCATAGGTAATACATCTTCAAATCTATCTATTAATACTTCTAAAAAGCACACTTTTTGTGAATCTATACATTGTTGCAAGGCTTTTGGGAAGTCTTTTTTGTCTTTGACAACTACGCCATAACCACCAAAAGATTCTATGAGTTTTACAAAATCTGGCTGCAAACTCAAATCAGTATGTGAGAATCTATTGTCATAAAAGAATGTTTGCCATTGGCGCACCATACCTAAATAATTGTTATTGAGGATAATGTTTATAACAGGTATATCGACCTCTACGCATGTCATAAGTTCTTGGATATTCATCAAAATACTACCATCACCACTAATATTGACAATATATTTTGGTGAGAGATTTTTTTCGCGCATTGCACAATATGCACCCATAGCCGCAGGTAGCCCATAACCCATCGTGCCAAGTCCGCCACTTGTAAGGAATTGTCGCGGAAAACTAAATGGGTAAAATTGTGCCGCCCACATTTGGTGCTGTCCCACATCGGTGGTAAGGATTACTTTTTCCCCCAAGATTTCCCCTAATTTTTGGATAATCCATTGAGGCTTAATCACTTCATCACTACTTTCATAGATAAGGGGATTTTCTCTCGCACACAAAGAAAGCTTTTCTTTCCACGCTTCGATTTTAGTAGTGTCATATGAATCTAGAGTGGCTATGCATTCTTCTAAGACATTTTTTACATCACCCACTATTGGAAAATCCACATCCACAAGTTTGCCAATGGAGCTAGGATCTATATCGATATGCGCGATTTTGGCATGTTTGGCAAAAGCACTAAGTTTTCCTGTAACGCGATCATCAAATCGCACACCAATGCCGATTAAAAGATCGCATTCACTCATCGCTATATTTGCTGCATATGTCCCATGCATTCCAACCATACCAAGCAAGAATGGATTATCATCGCCTAAGCTACCCCTTGCCATAAGTGTTTCTACTGCCGGAATTTGTGTTTTATTAACAAGCGTGCGCACGAGGCTACTTGCATTGCTTAGGATCGCACCACCACCGATATAAAACAATGGTCTTTTTGCGTTATGGACAGCTTGGATAAGCTTAGTTATTTGTCTAGAGTTGCCCTTTATTATTGGTTTGTATGTGCGCAAAGAGATCGTTTCTGGATACTCAAATTCTCCCAAAGTCCCACTAATATCTTTTGGTATATCAATAAGCACTGGTCCTGGACGCCCTGTGCGCGCAATATAAAACGCTTCTTTTAAGATTTTAGGGAGTTCTTTGATGTCTTTGACAAGGTAGTTATGTTTTGTGCAAGGACGAGAAATACCAACGGCATCAATTTCTTGGAATGCATCTGTGCCAATTTGTGTAATAGGGACTTGCCCACTTATCACCACAAGAGGAATAGAATCCATATATGCCGTGGCAATACCTGTAATAGCGTTGGTAAAGCCCGGACCACTTGTGATGATCGCTACACCTACATCACCACTAGCACGAGCGTATCCATCAGCAGCATGGACAGCAGCTTGTTCGTGTCGTGTGAGTATATGGCGAAAATAAGTTTGTTTATAAATTTCATCATAGATATGCAAAACTGCGCCGCCCGGATAGCCAAAAATTACTTTTACACCTTCTATTGCTAAGGCTTCTATCAGCATTTGTGAGCCTGTAAGTTTTTTGCTCATAGTTGTTAATCCCTTGTGAATTTGTAATGTGCTTAGATTATAGCAAAGATAGGGTAAATTTTTACTATGAGTATAAGTGAGTTGGGAGTTTAAGAGATGTATTGTATTTCTTGTATTTTTTCCCAAAAATATATCAAAAAAGCCACTTTCTGATTCATTTAAAAACCATCAATATTGATTTGAGTGAGTTTGTCTTTGAAAGTAGGAAAAGTTTAAAAACATTTTTTTATCAAAAAGGACATAGCCATTTAGTCATTGTTGCTTGTAACAAGTGTGATGATACTTGTATAACCCCAAGGGT
>NZ_FZPO01000030.1 GCF_900198655.1 Helicobacter equorum
TTTGGGGTTCGGTGTATTTACATCATAACCCACAAATACAAAAACACCAAATACTGCCAAATCTTGCACAGCTCCGCTTTGGATATTTTTGATTGTTACACCCGTTACACCGCTATTATCACCTTTGATTTCTTCTATTATTGTGGGGGTGATAATCTCTATTTTTGGATTTTCTTTGACATGTTGGATTGTTACAGGTGCAGCACGAAAACCATCTCGTCTATGGATAAGATAGATTTTGTTGCAGATTCTAGAGAGATAGATCGCTTCTTCAAGTGCTGTATCGCCACCGCCAATGACTGCTACATCTTTACCTTTGTAAAAAAATCCATCACAAGTCGCGCAAGTGCTTACACCACGCCCCCAAAATATATCCTCGCCTTTTACACCAGATCGTTTTGGTCGTCCACCTGCCGCAAAAATCACCGCTTTGGCTTCTACGACTTTGCCATCGCCTTGTGTGATTGTAAAAATATCGCCCTGTTTGCTCACCATACTAATTTCTGTCATTTCGTGCTTCAATCCGAATCTAAAGCATTGCTCTTGCCATGGCTCCATGAAGTCCAAACCGCTTTTGATTTCTTTGACGCCCGGATAGTTTTCTATTTCACTACTACCTGTGATTTGTCCGCCAGGCATTCCCTTTTCAAATAAAACAACATTTTTTATCCCGCCTCGTGTTGCATATAATCCTGCAGTAAGTCCAGCAGGACCACCACCAATAATTGCTAGATCAATCATTTGTATCTCCTTTGTTTTTAGATTAGAGGATTATATGACAATGTCTTAAACAAATGATATTTTTTGTTATTTATTGCTACCATAGCTGAAATTCTGTTTTTGTATTTTTGTATAAGCTTCGCGATCTTCCACCTATGTCGTATTCGACTGCAAAGCCATATTTCACACTTGCCAAGCCAGATTTTTTGATTTTTGCACCCTCATAGGTTTCTTGTGGCACACTAAGCACACCCACTGATCCTCCAGTTCTTGGTGCAAGTTTTTTATTGACACCTATTTCACTTATCAAATCTCCATCGACATAAAGTGCAAGGTATGTGATTGTAACAAACTCATCTGTTTTGTTACTGATATTAAGACCTACACTTCCTTTGCCTAGATTAAAGGCATTTGCACGCAAGATAATATCATCATTTTCTATGCTTACTGCTGGCATAGTTTTGTTGGCAAGCACTACACGCGCTGGTGTGTCACCACGATTATTTTTGGCATACATATCTGCACCACTAGAGAGGAGGAGATTTATCATAGCAGTATTTTTTTTGAGCACAGCATAATGCAAGGGTGTGTTGCCTAAATGTTCATCGGCTACATTGACTTTGGCGCCCTTTTGTATGAGTTCTTTTGCCATACGCACATTACCCAATGCCACAACCTTGAGTAATGCAGTTTCACCATGGCATATAGCATTAACATCAGCTCCACGCTCTATGAGCAATCCCACAATCTCAATATTACCCTTACGCGCAGCATCATAAAGTGGTGTGCTACCGCGTAGTCTTGCTTCGACATCGGCTCCTAAGGAAATCCCCTTGCGGACTTCTGTATAGTTATTACTAAATAGCATATTATTGTATCGATCATTTGCTCCAAAACTCATACTTCCAAAACTTAAACACATCATTAAGACTACAATTCGCATACTTCTCCCCTTAGTGTAGATGTTTTTTGGCAAGTGTTGCGATTTTTTCAAAAATTTCATCAAAATCTACTCCATATGTGCGTGCATTAGCCACAGAAGTCATAAAGTTTGTATCTCCTATGTAGCGTGGAACAAAATGGATATGGATATGTTCAGGTATTCCTGCTCCACCGGCTTTTTTGATATTCATACCCATATTCACCCCACTAGCACCATATTCATACAAGATTCCAAAGGCTCTTTGACTTAGGGTTTGTATGTGTATCCAAACTTTAGAATCTAATAATTCTGGTGAATCACAATGTGTGTGTGGGATAAGCATAAAATGTCCGGGCGTGTAAGGATAGAGATTCATCACACCAAAACAGACTTCATCACGATAAAATACGCGGTTTTTCTTGTCTGATTCAGGAGAAGCGCTAATGGCGCAAAATACACAAGATGTATCCTTTGATCCAAAATATTCTTTGCGCCACGGAGCATAGATTCTTTGCATCACTCTCCTTTTAAATGAAGTTTGGTGCATCATTACTAAAAAGAATAAGATCGCCAGGCAAAGTGCAAGCCTTAAGCATACTCTCTAGGGATTCTTTACTATGGAGGATAATTTTTTGTGCTTTTGAAATATGTTTAGAAAATATTTTTGCATTGAGAGTGCCAGTGATAATAATAATATCAAAAACTTTGTCAAAATATCTTGCAAGTTCTATATTAGATTCTTGATTGCTCTCTACAATACCCGGTGTTACGACAACTTTTCGCCCTTCATATAATGATGCCAAACGCGCAGCTTCTAGCATACCTTTGAGATTGCCATTGAAACTATCATCAAGGATAAGTTTTTGATTTGTGAAAATCTTTTGTAAACGATGTGGCACTGGTTCAAATTTGCTAACGCTATGTTGGATATCGCTCATACGCATACCAAGTTCTAATGCCATACTAACAGCAGCAGCAATATTTCCGACATTAAAAGCCCCTAAGATTTGCGTGTGGAATGGATACCAATTTCCCTTATATTCTAGTTCAAAGCTTGTGCCCTCTAGCGTGGCTTTGATCTTTCTACAACCAGTAGGATAGAGACTAATAAGTTTCTTTTTTTGTGAATCTAAATCCTTTGGTAGGGTATTTTGTTCAAATACAAAGGCTTTTCTAAGGCGTGAAGAATTGAGAATTTCAAACTTTGTATTTGTGATATTTTCTAGTGTTTTAAAATATTCTAAATGTTGTGCACCTACTTCGCCAATTATTGCGTATTGTGGTTGTAAAAATTGTGTGATTTCATCAATATCTCCCTTAAGGCGCGCTCCTGCTTCAGCAAGATAAATATTTACACTATAATCAAGATTCTCATTAACATCTGCCATAATACCTGTAAGCGTATTGACACTACGCGGTGTCGCATAGACACTAAAGTGTGTGCTTAGAATCTGTTGCAAGAAATTTTTGATACTTGTTTTACCAAAGCTTGCAGTGATAGCGATAATTTTGAGGCGACTCATCACTCCTAGCTTGTCTTTGGCGATTTGTCTGTATTGCTTGAGTAGCACACGTTCATAGAGATTGGATACCACTAGTGCAAACACCAACGGCAAGAGATTCATAAAAGGGGTAGAGGTTTCAAATAAGATTCCCAACCCTTCATTAAGCAGGATAAAAAGTAAGCATAAGGCAAAAAAGCGTTGCACACGTTTGGTAAACTTGAGTGGCTTATCTTGTTTAAAACGCCATATTCCAAGGGCTATAAGCAAAGTAAGGGCAATGAGCATGACATATTCTGTATATCCTTGAATCTGTAGCGCAGTGGCAAGAGAAAGTGGCAAGAGAAAAAACCATATATGCCACATAAGCTTATGGTGCATAAAAATAATGCGATACAAGCTGTAGTTATACCATTGCAAGAGTGTAATCAGATAATATGCAAACTCAAAATTTAGCAAAAATCTTGCCACGATACCGATAAAATACTCTATAGTCATACTTTCTCACTTATTTTAAAATTACAAATCCACTAAATTCACGCGGTGCTATTTTTTGGGATTGTATATGCATTACATCGGAACGCTCTGGGCCACTTTTTAAATATTGCATAAATGCATCGAGCACTTTTTGTTCCCCTTGGGCATAGATTTCTACACTACCATCTTCAAGGTTGCGTGTGCTTCCTTGTATAGAAAGTTTGTCGGCGTGGTATTTGGCAAACTTTCTATATCCCACGCCTTGCACTTTTCCAAAAACTAAGATGTAATATGTTTGCATTTATACTCCTTGTGTGATATGGCATTTTGATAAAGAGATTCTATTTTGTTGGCTTGTTTGAGAAAAAAGAAATGATCCCCTTCAAGCGCGAAAAAATGGCTATTGGCTAAAAGCGAGGCTATTTGTTCTCCACTGCTTAGTGGCGTAACACTATCATCTTTGCCCCAAAATATATAGGCTTGTGCTTTACATTGCAAAAACAAGGGGCTAAAATCCTCATCTACCACATTTTTAAAGGTTTGATACATTACTTCATTGAGGTTGTCGGCGTCTTTGGATCGCAAAAAGGTTGCTTTGATGCCAAGGCTTTTGCAAAGTTTTGCAAGGAATATTTTGGCACGCACTTTAAGGGATTTTTGGACTACTATCCCCGCACTGCTTAAGAGAATAAGTTGTGTCTTGGCAAGAATGGTCGCAATCTTGCCACCAAAGGAATGCCCGACCATAATGTATTCTTGTGAATCTAGCTCATTAAAATGTGTGCGTGTATAAGAAAGAAAAGATTCTATAATATTGGCATAATCGTGTGTGTGGAGAATGTGGGTATTTGGACTTGCTCCAAAACCGGGTAAATCAATATAAAGATGCACATAATCTCTAAAACTTTCCCCAAAAGCAAGTTTCATAAGCTCCTTGTTGCTTCCCCACCCATGCAAAAACACAAGCACACCACGAGGATTTGTAATATGTAGATTCTGTAATGCATAACTAATAGCAAAAGTGTTATGGTGATAAGAGATTTGTGCGCTTGCCATAACGTTTATTTACCCTTCGCTCTTTGGATTTGCTCTATATATTTATAGCTTGGCTTAATACGCTTTGAATGCGGGAGATTTGCACTAAGTGCTTGGAGAGTGCCTAGAAAATCTGCAAAAAGATAATGTGCACCAGAACCAGGGATCGGGTTAATCTCATTGAGATAGACACGATCTTGTATCACAAAAAAATCACAGCGTATCAGTGCACCTTCAAATGCATCAGTGTAGATTTTTTTGAAATTTTCTTGCAATTCTTGCTCTAGTGCAGGGGATATATCAGCGCGTAGCACTTGTTGTGTGCGTGAAAAATCTAAATATTTGTCCTCAAAATTTAAAAATTGTTTTTTACAAGGTTCTTCAACGATAGAAAAAACCCATCCTTCCCCAATCTTGCACCCTGCGAGATTATATTCTTTGACATTTTCGATAAATGGCTCAACAAGCACACGCGTATCATATTCAAACGCACTATCAAGTCCATAGCGTAATTCGCTTTCTTGCGTGACTACGCTCACGCCAATAGAGCTACCAAGTCTTGCAGGTTTAATAATCACAGGATATGGGATTGTAAGTGTCGGTGTGTTTTGTTGTGTGAGTATTTGAGATTCTAGAGTGAGCACATCCCTTTGGGTTGCAAAAAGCTTTGTGAGGGATTTATCAAAACTCAAAACACAAGCTTGCACGCGTGGTGCGATATAAGGGATTGTAAAAAATTCACAAAGCGCACTTAGTGTGCCATCTTCGCCATCAGCCCCATGTATGAGGCTATATAAAACTGCAATTTTAAGAATCTTTGGTTTATTAAATAAGCCCTGTGGATAGTAAAAACCACCATTGCCTAAAAAGAGTTCTTTGGCTTTTGTTTTATATAAGCCTTGGGCAAAAAATGAAGATTTCATATATTCGTGTGAAATAAGCCAAAAGCGATGATTGCCGTCTAAGAAAATATAGTGCTCTATGTATGCTCCAAGCGTTTTTTTTAGTGCAATTGTGCTAACAATGCTAATCTCATGCTCATAACTTGCTCCACCAAATACTATACCAATACCCATCATATTCCTTTGCTACAATTTGAGGCTGGATTGTAGCTTGAAATAACTAAAAAGATTATTATGTGCGTTTGTTTGTGAGGTTTTTACCAAAAGCTATGCATGGCTTTTCGATGTATTTATGTAAGAGATAGGCAAAAGCCACGACAACACAGAGATTAGCCAATAGATAAAGGTTTGCTAAAAGAGGATTACCAAAATTTATATAAAACCTTTCGTTTATGAAATTAGTCTGCGCATAGCCATATTTGACAAAGAATCTTGGCAACACACCAAAGATTCCTATAATAAAAGCGTGGGAGATATAGATACTATATGAGAGTGTGCCAAGAAATCTAAACAATCTAGTTTCTACTATATAGGTAATCCCCCCCCCCCTATAGGCTGTATTTTTCCAATATGAGCTTAGCCCAAAGATAAGCACTAAGCCACTAAAGACAAACACTGCATATTGTTCCTGATTACAAGTAATGATATAGACACTTACAATAATCATAAGAGCTTCTAGGATTGTAAGCAATAATGGTGACAAGGGTTTTGTTTTACAGATGGTAAAAACCCAATACACAAGCACACCACTACAAAAATATAAAATACCAGAGACACCCTCGATCCTTATAAATCCTATAAGATGAAAATATGCAAAGCTAGCACTAAGAAGCATAATTCCATAACGCGCAAATTTTGGGATACACATTAAGATTCCAAAAAATATATAGAGATACCATTCTACACTTAAACTCCAAGCGGGGTAATTAAATGAGAGTGGATATGTCCAAGAGAGCCAAGATTGTAGCAATAAACAGGTTGGTAGTATCTGATCTATACCATTTGTTTTACTAAAGGGAGGGTTATTGAAAACCCCAAATTGGGAGTAAAATACATACTTAAGATATTCTAAAATAAGAAACGCAAGTAGCACGAGATAATATAAAGGTAGGATTCTAAAGCCTCGTGCAATCATGAAACGCTTGAAGGTAAAAGTAGCTGTATCATAGGCATAGACTATAACAAAACCACTTAATACAAAGAAAAAAGGTACAAATAGTGAGGAGTGGCGAAAAAAATCCCACTCACTCACAGCTGAACTAATGGACAAATGAAAGATTACCACGCTAATAGCAGCAATTCCTCTAAAACTATCTAATGCGCCTAAGTGTATGTTTTTATTCCCATGTATCATCATTATTAGATTGGAAATACGCGGATATTTGGATCAAGGTTTTCTTGCAATACAGATTCTATAGCAAAGAGTGTCCCTGTCGCCCCACTTGCACAACCACTGCATGCTCCAAGATAGCGTATATACACATCAATATATCCATCACTAGAATCTTTGATATCCAAAATTTCCATATTGCCACCATCCATCATAAGCATTGGTCGCACTTGCGCATCAATAAGAGAATCTACTGCTTTAACTTTTTGCACCATTGTCATATCTTTAAACGCTAATTCTCCACTCGCACTTTTTGCGACATTATCTTTGAGTGCCTCGCGATCCATTTCTGCACGCACATCAGCAAGAATATCCACAAGGTAATATTCACGCTTTTCGTGTCCACCAGGTTTGACACAACTTTTGCAAAATGCCCCTGCCTTAGTGTAGTTTGTGATTTCTTCTACGGTTTTAAGATCATTAAGCTTAATAACTTCTTTGATTGTTGAAAGACTTACGCGTGCACATTCACATACAATGATTTCATTTTCAAAGTCTTCCTCACTTTTGCCTAAATATATTCCTGCTGCTTTTTTGATTACGTCATATGCCATAACCGAACAATGCATTTTTTGCCCTGGGACAGCTGGTGTATCAGGATCATCACGCAACGCGCGCTCCACATCAAGATTAGTAATCTTAACAACATCTTGCACTTTTTTGCCAAGACAAAGTTCTACCATCATATCGCTACTTGCAATAGCCGTGCCACAGCCAAAGCTTTTAAATTTCGCATCAATAATCACATCATTTGAATCTACAAGCCAATACAATCGCACCGCATCACCACAAGATTCTGCACCATAGTCTGCAACGATAAGTTTTGCACCTCTAGCATCTGCATCTTTTTGTGTCAACACGCCTAAATGTGTAGGATTATCCATTCTTTCACTCACTTTTTTGCTATATGCGTCCCAAAGAGCACCACCGAGTAAGTCATTTTTTGCCATATTTGTTCCTTAATTGTTATTATGTTAAGAATTTGTTTTGTGTATTCATTTGTAATGATTAGCACAATTTTGGACGGATGCTTTCTGCCCAAAAGTGTACCAAGCAACTTTAACTTGACTTAAGGAATTAAGAGAATCTAATTGTACCGGATTCTCTTAATGTCATTTATTCATAAGAGCTAGAAATATTGCGCAACCTTTCTACTGCTTTTTTAAACACATCTAGCATATATTCAATTTCTTCTTTAGTATTAAATCTACTAAGTGAGATTCTAATGGCTGTATGGGCTAACTCTTTATCTGCACCGATAGCTACCATCACAGGGTTTGCTTCAAGGTCTTCACTTGCACATGCACTACCTGTGGAGCAAGCAATTCCTGCTTTGTTGAGGTCCCATAGCATCGCCTCGCCTTCAATGCCACGCACACTAATAAGCGTCGTATTTGGCACACGATTTTCACGACTGCCTACAACAAACACATCTTTGATTTTAAGAAGCTCATCTTCTAAATAATCGCGCAATGCACGAACTTGCGTATTTTCATAATCTAGATTCTCTATAGCTAATCGCATAGCTTCTCCCATACCAACGATATAAGGGACATTTAGTGTGCCACTACGACGCCCACGCATATGCTCTCCACCATGAAACAATGGAGTTAATTCCACGCCTTTTCTGATATAGAGCGCACCTACGCCCTTTGGTCCATGGAATTTATGTGCGCTAAAACTCAAGAGATCTACATTTGCTTTTTGTACATCTACTGGGATTTTACCGATAGCTTGCACTGCATCTGTGTGGAATAATATGCCTTTTTCTTTACATAACGCACCAATTTCTTCTATAGGAAAAATAAGTCCTGTTTCATTGTTTGCCCACATAATACTAACAAGTGCAGTATCTTCACAGATTGCCTCACGCACCTGATATAGGGAGATATTGCCATTACTATTGATTGGTAAGCGAGTAACACGCACGCCAAGAGATTCCAAAAAGCTACAAGTTGCACCCACTGCTGGGTGTTCAACTTCGGTAGTTACTACGTGGTTTTTATTACTATTATGGATAAGATCAAAATACACACCTTTAAGCACCCAATTGTTAGATTCTGTCGCGCAAGAAGTAATGATGATATCATCTTCATCATTTGCATTAATGCCCCTATAAAGCTCCTCTATTGCTTTATGGATAGGATGGTGGGTTTGTGTGCCAAACTTATGTAAAGAGTTTGGGTTGCCATAGTGTTCACAAAAAAATGGGTCCATAAGTTCTTTGACTTTGGGATCTACCATAGTTGTTGCATTATTGTCTAAATATACGCCTTTCATCGTTGCTCCTAAATTATCTGTTGTTTAGAAAAATATTGTCTAAGTTTACAGGGGATAAAACGCGTGGATTTTACACAATCTTTATTAATATATAGTTGTCCTTTTTTGAATCTAAAAAATATTTTGGGTATCAAAATTGCTTTGTGCAATTCAGTAAACATATATTAAAGAGTTATTTATATTTAGGGAGAGCTAGTAGAAAACTATGGAATAGAAAATGCAGGTTTTTGACATGGACATTACATTTTATTATTATAATTGCGATAGTTGTGTAGAGTTTTACCTTTTGTAAGGGGGTTGTGAGAATAATGCGTATCACTTTTGGGACTAAATATAACCAAATGAATTATTATCAAGGCACGATGCAAAGTAAGCTTTCTGACATTAACACAAAAATTGCATCAGGACTAAAGATTCAGTATGGATATCAAGATAGTTCAGTGTTTAATCAGAATCTAAAGCTCGAATATGAAGAATTAAACCTTGATCAAGGCATAGATAATTCTAATACCGCTTACACACGTACACTTAACACTGATAAGGCTTTGGCAGAGCTTTCTCAAACAGCGGTGCAATTTAATACCAAGCTCATTCAAGCAGCAAATGATATACATTCTCCTATCTCACGCGAGGCAATTGCACGAGATTTGGAAAAACTTAAAGAACATATGATTAATATTGCTAACACTTCAATTGGTGGGGAATTTCTCTTTGCTGGAAGTAATGTCAAGATTCGTCCTTTTGAACCTGATGGCACATATAAAGGAAATAATGAGCGTTTGGAAGCATTGATAAGCTCACGCAATCTTATGCCATACAATATTACTGGTAATGAGCTCTTTTTTGGTAGGGATTCTGATAACTACAAAACCATTACCACTAATGTACGGAAGCTTAATCAAAGTAAGTTAAATCCTGATATTATGGATAGAATCCGCCGTGGCGATATCCCTGAAGAAGTGTATATTAAGGCTACTGACACCCTAAGGGATTTGTTGGGCGATGATGATAGGATCACACATAATAATGGGAAAGAGTATTTTTATATGCGTGGTGTGCGTCCTGATGGCACAAGTTTTAAGAGTAAATTTTCTTTTGATGTGGGTTTTGGAGATGAAAAAAACGCTACAAAAGTGCAAGATTTATTAGATAAGATAGGCAAGGAGTTTGGCAACACCTCTAAAAATAAGGTTGTGGATGTGAGTTTAAATTATTGGGGGCAAATTGAAATAAAAAATTTAGCACCCGGTAACGCAAATTTGGATTTTCATCTCATATCAAGCGATAAGGATGTAGAAAATCTTGATGAGCTTGCTTCCATAGGTGCAAAAGTTACGAGTTTTCAAAAGAGTCCATTCATAGGTGAATACTCACAAAATACCATTATGGCGTTGCGGGATAATTATGATTATAGAATTTCTAAAATTCCTTCAACATTTCTTACCAAAGACAATGTTCCTGCCACACTTACAACAAAGGTTCGTGATGTTTTGCCAGAAGGTGTTGATACACTAGTTTTTGCCGGCACACGCCCAAATACTAATGATGGGAAAATAAATCCTGAACCTATAGAGGATCTAAAAATTACTATTGATGATTCTATGCAATTTCGTGATATTATCAAGCAAGTGAGCATGTATTTTGGTGGCAAACTCGAGGGAGAGATGATTAATGGTGAATTGGTCTTTAGGGACAATAATGTCAAAAACAAAGACAAAGACACTTATGAGCCTCCATTTAATGGTGAGAGCGGGTTTAGCTTTTCGCTTTCTACATATGGTAATGGGGAATTGCGCGATGGGCTTAGGAGTGATTATAAGGCAGAATATGATAGATTGGCGTTTGAAAATCGCGGATCAAAATTAGTGTCTAACGTGCAGCAGATTCTAAGTGGCGGTATGGGATTTGCTAATGATGATACCAAGCTTTCTGATGTTGCAGGTGGTAGCGTCGATGGACAGGTATATAATTTAAATCTTAGTGATCATAATGGTGTGCCACTCCAAGCACGCGTTATGCTTAGCAATAAAGATGGATCGTTTTTGGTTATTCCAGATTCAAAGTCTAATCAAGAGATTCATATTCCGCTTTATAATCCACACGATGAACCCCCTGCGGTGAGTGTTACAAAAGCTGATGACTTAACATATAGGCAATTAATGGACGCTATTGGTATTGCACTGAATTATTCTAATCAAGATTCACAAGCATATATCAATGCACAGCTAGAAGATGGCACACCAACGCAAGAAAGTAAAAGAGCTTTTGAATCTTTGCTTCAAGCCCAACAAGGCAAAATAGAAGTAGCCTTAACCCCACAAGGGCGTATACAGATTTCCGATCAAATGCGATCTATTTCGCGTATGAAATTTATGATCTATAATGATCAAAGCAATGATTTTTCCGAACAGGCATTGCATGATCACACAACTTTTTTGACATTTAATGCCAATAATGCCCTCACAATCGACCAACCAGATATCAATTTTTTTGATGGGCTTGATGAAATGATTAAGGCTGTGCGTAATGGAATTTATCGACCAGACGCATATGGGGATAATTATGTGCCAGATATGCGCAATATCGGCATACAAAATAGCATTGAGCTTTTTGGGCATTTTAGCAACCACATAGAAAAGATGATTGCCCAAAATGGCGCACATGGAAGGAGTTTTGAAAATGCTTTGCGACGCAATGAAGTGCTTAAGGTGCAAATTGCTTCTATCAAAAATGATAATATTGGCACCGATATGGCACAAACCTATAACCACTTTTCCAATCTCACGACGAACTACAATGCGGTTTTGGCTTCAACAAGTCGCATTAATCAAATGTCATTGGTGAATTATCTATGAAAAATATACCTATCATTAGCTATCAGCACATTAGAGACAGAGCAGAATCTCAAAGCGTAAGTGTGGCGGAGTTTGAAAAACAGATTGCATATATAAAAAAGAAGGGTTATGAGTTTTTAAGCCTTGATGAATATGTGATGCTTAAATATAATACGGGGTCTTTAGAATCTAGCAAGAAAAAATATATTCTTGTAATTTTTGAAGGTGGTTGGAGAGATTTTTATACCAATGCTATGCCTGTATTGAGGCAATATAATGCCAAGGCAGCACTTTTTATTGCTACAGAATGGATTGATGAAGCCTCAAAACAAGCTATAAGCAATCCTAATACACAAAGTAGTGAACTCCCTCATGATGAATCTATGATAGCGCTAAAAGAAAATCCTCGATCGGTGGTATGCACTTGGGAAGAGTTGCGACAAACACAAGATATTATCAGTTTTGGTTCTATGACGCACACATATCAGCTTTCAAATTATGTAATAAAGCCTTGGCACGAAGATTTACAACTTTCAAAAGATCTCATTTCACAACATCTTGGGATACAAACTACCCATTTGCTTTGGCCTCGTGGTGAGCATGATGCTACACTTTTACGCACTGCCAAAAAAATGGATTTTAAGGCATTTTATCTCAAGCAACATGGGTTAAACTTTCAGGATTCTTGCTTGGATGAGAATACATATTGTGCTATGCGTAATAGCTTACCTTACTTGAAAAAAATTCTTTTTATTTGTAACAATGCTTTGAGATATAGGCTTTTTGGAGTCTTTTTATAAGGTTTTTTAACAAAAAAATATTTTATGTGTTATAATGCCTGGGTTTTTTAAGAGTTTGAATCTTGTAAGAGGGAAAGATTATGCGAATTTTAATTATAGAGGATGATGTATCACTTAGCAAGGATCTTAGCGATACGCTTGGTGCAGGTGGTTATCAAACAGATATAGCTGAAAATATTAAAGATGGTGAGTATTTTATTAGTATCCGAAATTATGATTTGGTTATAAGCGGATACAATCTCTCTGATGGTGCGGGAGTGGAAATCATTCCTCAAGTGAAGGAAAAATCTCCGCGCACTCCTGTGATTATTATTTCTGACAAAGCGAATGCAGAGCGCGAAATTGAGGCTTTTAAAGATGGCGCCGATGATTTCATTGCAAAGCCACTTAATATGAAGGTGTTGCTTGTCCGCGTGGAAGCTAGACTCAAGTTTTGGGGATCTAGCGTGATTGAAATTGAAGATCTTGTGATTAACCCAGATGAGGAAAAAATCACGTATAAGGGACAAGAAATCGAAGTGAAAGGCAAGCCTTTTGAGGTTCTAACGCATTTAGCACGACATCGCGATCAGATTGTATCCAAAGAGCAACTTTTAGATGCGATTTGGGAGGAGCCAGAGCTTGTAACCCCAAATGTTATCGAAGTAGCTATCAATCAGATTCGCCAAAAAATGGATAAGCCTCTTTGTATTAGCACCATTGAAACAGTGCGTCGCAGAGGTTATAGATTCTGTTATCCAAAAGCACCTAGCGAGAGCTAGGGTTGCTTGTTGTTTGTAAGTTTAGTTTTTTCTAATTTTAAATTTTTCTTTAAGTCTAGCTTGTATATAATTCATTTGCCCTCTTATAGACCTATGCAATAGGCTTCTAAGACAACACTTCAGGGTGGGAACACAGCAGAGTAACTTAGATTTTTGTGTGCCGTAGGTATCTGTATGGGGGTTCTTCTCAGATTCTTAGCTTTCTTAAAGCATTTCCTTAATTGATCTTGGTTATAATGTCTTTTGATGGTGTAACATCATATTTTTTTTACATAAAGGAATAGAGTATGACTTTTGCTGGTAAAAATGTTCTTGTGACAGGTGGGAGTAGAAGTATAGGTGCTGAAATTTGTAGGGTATTGGCGAGTTATGGATTAAAAGTGTGGATTAATTATCGTAGCAAACCAGAAATTGCTGATGCACTTAAAAGCGAAATAGAATCTCAGGGTGGCAAAGCCGCGGTTGTGTGTTTTGATGCCACCGATGAAGAAGGATTCTCAAATGCTATCAAAGCGATTATTGAAAGCGATGGAGCATTAGGATATCTTGTTAATAATGCAGGGATTACAAATGATAAACTTGCTATAAGAATGAGCACACAAGATTTTACGGGTGTGATTGATGCAAATTTGAAATCGGCATTTATCGGTGCTAGAGAATCGCTTAAGGTTATGAGCAAACAACGCTTCGGATCTGTGGTAAATATTTCCTCTATTGTGGGTGAAAGGGGCAACGCAGGACAAACAAATTATGCTGCAAGTAAGGGCGGTATGATTGCTATGACAAAAAGCTTCGCCTATGAGGGTGCACCTAGAAATATACGCTTTAATTGTGTAACACCGGGTTTTATTCGCACAGATATGACAGAAGTTCTCAAGGATGAGATTAAAGATATGTATATCAAAAATATTCCTCTAGCGAGATTTGGAGAAGCAAAGGAAGTTGCGAATGCTGTAGCGTTTCTTTTAAGTGATGAAGCAAGTTATATTACCGGTGAAGTTTTGAAGGTGAATGGTGGGCTTTATATGTAGGTTGGCTATAAAGTTTAAGGTTATTTTTGTTTTTCTTGGTTATAATTCCGACTTGTTTGTAAGTTAATTCTAAATGCAAGGAGATTTTATATGGCACTTTTTGATGATGTAAAGGCAGTAATTGTTGAACAATTAGGTGTAAATGCTGATGAGGTGAAGGAAAATTCAAACTTTATCGATGATCTTAATGCAGATTCATTGGATGTTGTTGAAATGATCATGGCACTTGAGGAAAAATTTGGTATTGAGATTCCAGATCAAGATGCTGAAGCTATCAAAACTGTAAAAGATGTTGTAGGTTATATTGAAAAAGCTAAGTAATAAGTGATTTAGATTCTCTTTATTGTGGAGAATCTACCCTTTAGAGTATTTTAATTTTATTACACTATACAAGGAGATTATGTGCGTCGAGTAGTAGTAACAGGTCTTGGCATGATTAATTCACTAGGACTTAATAGGAGCGATTCTTTTAAGGCTATCATTGAGGGAAAAAGTGGAATTAAAAGAATTTCTTGTTTCGATGTGGAAAATTTTCCTGTAAAAATTGCTGGCGAAATTACCGATTTTAGCCCTGATGAAGTAATGGATCCCAAAGAAGTCAAAAAAGCTGATAGATTCATTCAACTTGCCCTCAAAGCTTCCAAGGAAGCCATGCTAGATTCTGGATTGCTCGAAAGTGATGGAAAAGTTAGTGCAAATATTGCTGATAACTTTGGTGTAAGTTCTGCGGCAGGGATTGGTGGACTTGGCAATATTGAAAAAAATTCTATAGTATGTGCCGAAAAAGGACCAAGGAGAATTAGTGCGTTCTTTATTCCTTCTGCACTTGTGAATATGCTCGGAGGTTTTACATCCATTGAATTTGGTCTTAAGGGACCCAATGTTTCTAGCGTTACAGCTTGTGCAGCAAGCACACATGCTATTATCGAAGCGACAAAGTCTATTATGATAGGTGAAGTAGATAAAATGCTTGTGGTTGGTTCTGAATCTGCGATATGTCCTGTAGGTATCGGTGGTTTTGCGGCGATGAAAGCGCTTTCTGACAGAAATGATGAGCCACAAAAGGCTTCAAGACCTTTTGATAAAGATAGAAACGGCTTTGTTATGGGTGAGGGTTCTGGTGCATTGGTGCTTGAGGATTATGAGAGTGCTAAGGCACGCGGAGCTAGAATCTATGCAGAACTTGTAGGTTTTGGTGAAAGCAGTGATGCTAATCACATCACGACTCCAGCTCCAGGTGGAGCGGGTGCGTTGCGTGCGATGAAAGCTGCACTTAAGATGGCAAATATAAAAATTGATTATGTAAATGCACATGGCACAAGCACAGCTTATAACGATCTGTTTGAAACTATGGCGTTAAAGAGTGCTTTTGGATCAAAAGAAAATGTCCCATTTGTAAGTTCTACAAAAGGTCAGATTGGGCATTGTTTGGGTGCAGCAGGTGCTCTAGAAGCTGTGATTGCTATTATGGCAATGCAAGAAGGCGTGCTTCCACCTACAATCAACCAAGAAACTCCTGATCCAGAGTGTGATCTTGATTATATTCCAAATACTGCGAGACAAGCAAAAGTTGATGCTGTGATGAGCAATTCTTTTGGTTTTGGTGGCACCAATGGTGTAATTATTTTTAAAAGGATTTAAGGCTTCAAAGATGGCTACTTACCTTGATTTTGAGCAAAAAATCAAAAGTTTACAAGATGATGTAGAGTCTGCTGATATCCGTGGTGATCATGCTGCAATAGAGATTCTTAAAAAGGCTTTGGATAAAGAGATAGCGCAAGTGTATGGTAATATGAGTGATTATCAAAAATTGCAACTTGCGCGACACCCAGATCGACCTTATGCGATGGATTATATTGATTTAATTGTTAAAGATAAATATGAAATTTGTGGCGATCGTCATTTTCGTGATGATAAGACTATAGTGTGCTTTATAGGAAAAATTGGTGTGCAACCCGCTGTCGTGATAGGTGAGGAAAAGGGAAGAGGTACAAAAAATAAGCTTATGCGTAATTTTGGTATGCCTCATCCAGAGGGTTATCGCAAAGCATTGCGTGCCGCAAAAATTGCGGAAAAATTTGGTTTGCCTGTGTTAATGCTTGTTGATACATCGGGTGCATATCCTGGTGTGGGTGCAGAGGAGCGCGGACAGAGTGAGGCTATTGCAAAAAATCTTCAGGATTTTGCAGCGCTTGAAACACATACTATTTCTGTTGTGATAGGTGAAGGTGGGAGTGGTGGTGCGTTGGCTGTTGCTGTGGCTGATAGACTTGCTATGATGCAGTATTCTGTATTTAGTGTTATATCACCGGAGGGTTGTGCTGCAATTTTATGGAATGATCCAAGTAAGCTAGAAACTGCAACAAAGTCACTAAAAATCACTCCTGATAAACTTAAAAAAATGCAACTCATTGATGATGTGATTATGGAGCCATCGGTAGGTGCACATAGAGACAAGGCGGGAGCAGCAAAAGCCATAGAAGAGTATTTTTTGAAATCTCTCGAAGAACTTGAGCATGATGAAAAATATATGAAAAAGCGTTATGAAAAAATCATGCGTTATGGAGTCTTTGCTAACTAATTCAAGCTTGGTGTATATTTCTTGTAAAGATTCTAGACACATGGCTTAGCTCTACGTTGCACGAAATGTGGTTATACTTAAAAAGACATGCGTCGCTTCAATCCTAAGTTTCATAAGTCTTATCTTCTTTATGTAATACCTTGATATAACAAAAAACTTGTATAATGATAGGGTTTCTTGATATGTATATAAAGGTTTGTATGGATAGGATTGCGTATTTTCCTAGGGATTTACAAAAATCACCCCACATAAAACTTTTTAGCACATCACATGTAGCATTTGCAAAGTATACCCAAACACAAAGTGGCATTAAACAACAGGTGTATATTGATATGCATTGTTTTGTAATCGTGTTGTGTGGCGAAAAGATTATGTACACCAAAAGTGGTGATTTTGTGATTAGGGCAAACGAAGACTTATTTTTGCAAGCAGATAATTATTGTCTAAGCAATATAACAGCACTTGATGTATGGGCAACAAGTGATATAAATCAAGCTAGCAACCCTAGATATGGGCACTTTTATTATTTTTTTGATAATGTAAGTTTGCTTGAGTTTGTAAGCAAGCATAAAGAGCGCCTGCACTTTCATTCTTGGGTACAAGGATTTGAGGTATTTCATCTCCGATCCGAGATTCTGATATGCTCTCTACAATCACAAAAAACTTTGAGTTTTATATTCAAGAATCTAGAGAGGAATTATTGCCTTTTGTGTCGCATAAATTTGAAGAATTATTTTTGTATCTAAGTGTGCAATATACTCGAGTTTTTATAAGCTTTGCGTAGCAGATCATGCAAGGCTTTGCCTTATATTCATACTTGGCATTTTTGTATTGTCAAAAAGAGTTTGATAATGTTGCGCAAATAACAGAATACGCCAAAACCGATCAAGCAACATTAGTAGAAAATTTAAGCAAGTTTTTGGGCTTTCTCCAAAACATTGACTTGATGAGAGGCGATTTGAAAAGGCAAAATTTTACTTGAGTATTCTAGTAAAAATATCAATGAAATTTGTATAGAATGCGGTTTTGGATCTTCATTATGGTTTATAGAAAGATTTAAAAATCGTTATCATTGCACAACCCCCCCCCCAAGTATTACCAAAAAATCAAAAAACTTGTATTTTACTTAGATATCTAGTATGTATGTTAAAAACATGTTAGAATCCTGTATCTTTTTTGGGAGTATGGTATGAAAGCACAAAATAAAGATTGTATTCCAGTGTTAAGTATCGCAGGAAGTGATTGCAGTGGAGGAGCAGGCATACAAGCGGATCTTAAAACCTTTGGTGCGCACAATGTGTTTGGGATGAGTATCGTGCTAAGTGTAGTAGCAGAAAATACCGTGCGTGTTATTTCTAGTTTTGATGTGCCTACAAAAGCTATTGATGAACAATTTGTGGCTGTTTTTGAGGATATCCCACCCAAAGCCACCAAAATTGGTATGCTTGGATCTTGTGAAATTATTGAGTGTGTTGCGCATAATCTTGCGCACTATAAGCCAGAGAATCTTGTCATCGATCCGGTGATGTTTGCAAAAAATGGTTTTGCACTGATGCCAGAGAATGTACGCAATGTGTTTCGGGAGAAGATTCTTAGATTTGCTGATGTACTTACACCAAATATTCCAGAGGCACAGGAATTGTGCGGATTTGAGATTACAAGTATCGAAGACATGAAGCACGCCGCAAAGAGCTTGTGTGATCTTGGAGCAAAGATGGTATTGCTAAAAGGTGGGCATAGACAAGAGGATTGCAGTGATGTATTTTTTGATGGAAAGGATTTTTTCGTATTGCCATCTGAACGCATAGAAACCAAAAATACGCACGGCACGGGTTGCACGCTAAGCTCTGCAATCGCAGCTAATCTTGCACTTGGCAAAATGCCATTAGATTCTATCAAAATAGCTAAAGAATATGTATTTAATGCTATTTTGTATGCATTGAATCTAGGAAAGGGTAATGGTCCAACTAACCACTTTTATAATACTTCTGCAATATAGGGGATTTTAGAGACTAAGAGTAAAATTGATTTTGATATGGCGCACTGAAATGACTTGGTAGGATTTGCAAACATTGGGTGCTTTTGGTATAATCTAGCCAAAAATCTAAGGATACAATACTAATGGATACTCTCTCTCCTGAAGCACTTTTTATTCTTGTGAGCTTCTTTTTTACTTTTTTATTTGGAGTCATTGTTTTATTGTATTTATTTGGTCCTACACCTAAAAAGGTCGTAGTACTTGATGAGGAAACGCCAAAAGTTCAAGATAGGCTTAAAGCGATTATGGAGATTGTGGATAATCCCAAAAGCGATACAAAAGCTCTGCAAAAAGCTTCTAATGACTTTTTTACATATTATGATGAAATGGAGCTTAGTGATTATAAGAAAAAAGCTTTTTTATTTGCACTTGTAGTGCATAAACATACAACGCACGAGATTATTATTAATGCCGATACACTCTTGCGAAAGTTTAATCCTAATTTGGAATACGAGCTTACCAAAACGCTCAATCGTGCTCTTGATGCGCGTGGAATCTAGCGATTATTTTTTAGTTTGTTTTCAAAATCTTTTTTAAGTTTTGCTTCTTGTTCGCGTAAATTTTGCTTGGCTCGTTTTCTTTCTTCGAGTCGTTCTTTTTCAAGCATTACTTTGCGTTCCCTGCTTTCGCGTATTTTTTGCATATATTGTTCGCGTCGTTTTGGATCTTGGTATTGTATAGGTTTCATAAACATCATACCAAGCACAACCATAAACAATACAAGCGCCATAGCTGAGTCATTTCCACCAAAATGAAACCACAAAGCCCCAACAATTGCCGAGATAAAGAATTTTAAAAAAAGCTTCACAACTGCTCCGTAGGATTATGATTTGTCATCTTTTGTTTCAAATAAATACGCATTTTTGGGGTTTGAAGAGAGAGCAAAAAATGAGTGCTCTAAACCCTCTGAATCTTGTGTCGTAATTTCAAGACCGCTATACAAATTAGGATTGCTGACATTAATAAAAAGCGATATTTCTTGTGCCAATGTAGAATCTTGCAATAGGATTTGCACGATTCCATCGTATTGGATAGTTACCAAACTCCCAAAATTACGCGCTCCAAATCCAGCCTCAAAACTAATGCTATGTGTTCCTATCTCAATACTCTCAAATGTGTAGCCTGCAAGCACAAATAGAGTAAGTGTATCAAGATTTTTGTCAATGTCTGATGGCAATGGTGGATCAAAGGTTGTTTTAGAGATATCACACAAAATACTAAAGGAAATATTTTGCTCAATAAGGAGATACAAAATTTCTTTTGCATGTTTGGTAAGCAGGGCTTTTAGCTTGATATTTTGGCAAATCATGCAAGCAGTCCTTCAAACTCGCTAAAAAGTTTTTGCACTTCATGAATACCAATATCCCAAAATGCGCTATCTTCAATATCAAAGCCAAACTTTTTGACAAGTTTTCTTGGGCTTTGACTACCACCAAGAGAGAGAAACTCGGTATAGGTTTTGATAAATTTTTGTCTCTCTTTTGGGGTTTGTGCGCGTTTGTAGAGTCCAAAAAGCGCCAATACAAGAAGTTGCCCATAACTATAGGCATAGCAATAAAATGGAGAGTGGATAAAGTGTGGGATATAGCACCACCACGAAGCATAGTTTTTGGTAAGCTTGAGTGAATCTCCAAACATTTTGGCATTTTCCTCTAGCCAGATTCTATCAAAGTCTTGGGATTGTAGCTCACCTTCTGTGTTATGTATAGCGCGTTCAAAATTTGTCATAACAATTTGTCTAAAAAGTGTGGAAAAGATATCCTCTAGCTTTCCAGCATACAATGGGATAAGCTCTTCTTTGCCAAATTGGGTTTTTAGTGTGTCAAAGAGTAGCATTTCGCCAAATACTGATGCTGTTTCGGCTGTAGTGAGTGGCGTGTCCATATTGAGATACCCCATTTTTTTACTAAGCTCTTGGTGAATCATATGACCAAACTCATGCGCTATGGTAAAAATATCACGCCTTGAATCCGTGTAGTTTAGCAATACATAAGGATGCGCACTAGGCACTGCACCATGACTAAATGCTCCACCTCGTTTATTTGGCTTAGGATGTGAATCTACCCAACCATTTTTGATTGCTTCTTTGATGATGTCACTAAAATGCGGAGAAAATGTATTAAAGGAGTGTAAGACAAGCTCTAATGCTTTGTTATAGCTTATTGTGTCTTGTGTTTTGGTTTCTAGTGGTGCATATCTGTCATAGTCTTTGAGTGTTTTTAGCCCCAACATTTTGGCCTTGAGCTTGTAGTATTGTTGCACGATATGGAAGTTTTTCGTAATAGATTCTATAAGTGTATCGACGCTTTTTTGTGATATGCAATTACTGATGTGACGGAAACTTTCATTTTTTGGATAGCCACGCAATTGCTTAGTAAGTGCGACATCTTTTCGAACGATATTTAGGATATAGGTAAGCAAATGCCGTGATTTAGCAAGTTTTTTACTAAAAACCTTTTGTGCTTTTTTGCGCATTTTTTGTTGTGGGTGGTGTAGGCGCGAGAGAATCTCTTCTTCATTTAAGGGATTTTTTTCACCCATATTAAATCTCATTTGTGCAAGGTGCTCATCAAAAAGTCGCCCAAACGCATCACTTCCGATAGGGGAGAGCTTAAGAATAATTTGTTCTTCTTTGAGGGTTAGGTTGTGTTTGGCTTGTGCGACGATATTTTGGAGATAAAATTTGTATTGTGGAGCGGATTGTATGAAGGCATTAAGTTTTTGTGAATCTAGTCTTGCAAGTTCTAGGTCAAAAAAGACAATATCATTTTGTGCCTTATTGACTTTATGCTCAAATTCCGCATATATTGAGCCATTTGTCGTGTCTTGCGCAAAAAGCAAAAACGCATAAGTCATAATCCTACCTAGATTCTCACAAAGATTCTCATATTCTTTGATAGCGATTTCAAATTCTTTTGGTGCGAGAGTATACAACTTGCCCTCATAAGTTTTGGCAAAATTCTTACACGCATTTTGTACTTTTATACACGCATTTTGTGCTTGTTTTTGTGAGGTAAAAAGCGCTTTTAGATTCCATACAGAATCTATGGGAAACCGCATTTTCATAGATTTTGGCGTGATTTTGTTTGTGCTATTTTGTTTTGTTCGTGTTTGCATATTTGCTCCTTTGTTCCCTAGTTTTGTTTGAGAATCTCTAGCGTTTTGAGGAAAGATATATCTTCTAATTGCATGCCACTTGTCATATTTTTTAGTGTTATGCTTTTTGCTTTAAACTCACTTTCTCCTATGACAAGTACAAATTCGTGCCCTAGAGTGTTTGCGTAGCTAAATGGTTTTTTGAGTTTAACGATGTCGGGGTATATTTCAATAGCAATATTTGATCGCCTAAAAGATTCTGCTAGAGTGTGTGCATAAGCCATATATTCCTCACTCATACAGACAAGCAACGCGCGTGCAGAAGTGGATTTACCCTCTGAAAGCTTAAGTTCTTTCATTGCTGCAAGAAGCCTATCAACACCTATAGACGCACCCACACCACTCATTTTTTGCTTGGAAAATGTAGTGGTTAGGTTGTCGTATCGTCCTCCAGAGCATACACTACCAATACTTGGAATTTGTGTGAGGATTGTTTCATATACGATACCTGTATAATATCCAAGTCCTCTAGCAATAGAAAAATGCACACGATAGCAATCTTTATCCATTTGGAGTGGTTTTAGAATCTCATAAAGTCGCTCAATATCCTCAATACCATCTTTGAGTTCATCATTCCATTGTTTGAGATGTGCGATACTCGCAAAAAATTCTTCACCAGAGCCATTTTGTTTGATTGAAACACATTGCAAGATTTCTTTTGCCTGTTGTTCTTTTATGCCAAGTTCGCTATCAAGCTCACTCAATACCCCTTCCTCTCCGATTTTATCAAGCTTATCGATGATACGCAAGGTTGCATTAATATCTTGAGGTTGTGTGATACCAAAATGCTTGCAAATACCATTAAGAATCTTACGATGGTTAATGCGTATACTAAATTCATCAATGTCTAAATTTACAAGTGAAGCATAGATAACTTGGAGAATCTCTGCATCACAAGAGAGCGAATCGCTTCCAATAAAGTCAAAATCGCATTGCGTAAATTCCCTGTATCGCCCCTTTTGTGCTCTCTCACCACGGAACACATTGCCTATAGCAAAACGTTTAAAGGGAAGTTGGAGTTGGTTTTGGTATTGGGCAATAAAACGCGCTAATGGGACGGTGAGATCAAATCGCAGTGCAACATCACGATCACCCTTATCTTTAAAGCGATAAAGTTCTTTTTGAATCTCATCACTACCTTGCTTGACAAGCACTTCAGCATATTCCAAATGCGGTGTTTCAATAGGCACAAAGCCAAATTTCAAAAATACTTCACTAACTTTTTGTAATAATTTCTTTTTTGCCATTGCCTCCTTTGGTAGGCAATCTTTGAATCCACTCAATGTTCGAGGGGTGATAAGCATATATACTCCTAAAATCTCTTAATATTCCTTAATTATATCTTAGTTCTTTTGAATTTTAGGTAAGGTTTGCAGAAATCTTGTTAGGAAGTTACTAGCTCGCGTTACGAATCTAGTGCTACATCTTTTATGCGTTAAGAAATGCACAAGGATTGAGAAAGTAAGCCTAGAGTTTCACTAGGCGTTTGTATGCGATAAAACAAAGCCCTTGAGTAGAGAGGAGGTGCTGGAGATAGTGGATAGATTGCCTAAAGATTTAAAATTTAATGGGAAGTGACCATGACTTTAGGATATGATAAACATTTCTATACAAAACAGCAAAATTAACAATATAATCTCTGATGATACTACAATCCGTCCCAATGCAATTACTAAGAGAGTTAAATGTGCCTTTCAATACCCTCAAAAGCATTAAGCATAGATGAAAATAACCTTGTAATCGTAAAAGCACTTGGCACAAAGTGCAGAGTGAGGTTGAATATCATCGGTGGCCCGGTATTTGTGGGCGGATATATACTTATACATGTGGGCTTTGTAATGCAAAAATAGACACGAATCTAGTCCTAGAAAGCTTAGAGTTATACCAAAAAATCGCTGATGATAAATAGATTAAAAGCGATGAGACCTAGAAAATATCATCTAAGATATTTTTGTTTGAAAATGCAAAAAAAAGCTCTTAACACACAATAAAAACAAGGCTTAAATAGGCAATGCTGTACCTGTACATTTAGCCTATAAAGTAGGTAGAGAAATAATCAAATCATTAAATGAATAAACACATTGGGACAAGAATCTATTTTAGATTTTATATCACAAAGTGATTTGAAAAATATGTTTTATAGACTCTAAATGAATATGAAGGAGTGCTCACAAGCATTGATTTAAAAAATTAACTCAAGTATGATGCTTCATAAAAGTGTTTTTTGATAAAAAGTAAAAGCGGTGCGAAATCAACATAAATTTAGCACAATATATACCCTTGTCCGCGGACTGCGCCAAGGGCTTTGCCGCTTTTTCCTAATTTGCGTTTTAGTCGTGAAATAGCAATGTTTATTGCCTTATCTTTGACACTATCATCACCCCAAACTTCACTAGCTAATTCATAGCGTTCAATTAGCCGTTTTTTATTGCTTAAAAAATGCACTAAAATACGAAATTCTAGTGCAGAAAGTTTTATATTTTTCTTTTTTACTCGCACTTTATTTTGAGATAAATCCACATGTATATTTTTAAAATTTAGCTCATTTTTTATACCTTGTATGCGGCGCAAAACAGCTTTTATTCTAGCTTTTAACTCAATTATATCAAAAGGCTTTGCTATATAGTCATCAGCACCACTTAAAAAGCCATTTATTTTATCACTTTGTTCGCATTTTGCACTAATTACAATTATGCCTATTTCAATGCCTTCTTCACGAATATTTTTAATAAAATCTAATCCATTTTCTGCAATTAAATCTATATCAATTAAAAGCAAATCTGCATTCTGGCATTCTTTTAAAACACCGATACAAGACTTAAAACAAGTCACTTCGTAATCTTCAGCTTTGAAATGATGTTTTAAAAGCTTTAACACATCTTTTTCATTGTCAATTATTATAATTTTTGTCACTGCTTCTCCTTTGTTTATTGTGAATTTTTAAACTCGGGCTTTTTTGTGGAATTGTTAAAAAAAAATAAATTATCCTATTTTGCCTCCTAAATAAGCTTTTAAAAGTTTAGTTTGTGGCTTTTTAAATATTTCTTCACTAGCGCCAGATTCAATCATTTCACCCATATACATAAATGCAGTAAAATCACCTATTCTCATAGCCTGTGCCATATTATGCGTGACAATCAATACGGTGTATTTTTGTTTTAGCTCTAAAATTAGCTCTTCAATCGCCGCTGTGCTTATGGGATCTAGCGCGGAAGTCGGCTCATCAAAAAGTAAAATTTCAGGGCTTAGCGCGATAGCTCTTGCGATACAAAGTCGCTGGGCTTGTCCGCCACTTAATGCAGTAGCATCGCTATTTAGCCGATCTTTTACTTCATTCCAAAGATTCGCTCTTTTTAGTGAGCTTTCTAATTTTGTTTCAAGTATGGTTTTGTCGCGTTCGCCTTTAATTTTTAATCCATAAAGCACATTTGCTCTTATGCTCATATTAAAAGGTGTAGGTGCCTGAAAAATCATACCTATTTTACTGCGTAAATCAATTAAATTTGTGCTTTTTTTGAGAATATTTTTGCCTTTGAAAATAATTTCACCAGTATAGCGATTACCCTCTGTGATATCACAGATTCTATTTACAGATCGTAGCAAAGTGCTTTTGCCACATCCACTAGGTCCTATTAGTGCAGTTACACTATTTTTCTTTAACGTTAAATTTACATTTTTAACGCTCGCTTCGCTTTTATTTGGATAATAAAAGCTAAAATTTTTTATATCTAAAATACTCATTGTATCCCTTTTAGGTGTTTTATAATTACTGATTTTGATTATGGATTCAATTCAAGTCTTTTATTTAGATAGCTATTATACAAATTGCCATCTTTTTGAAATCCATATAATATTTGTGCATTGTTTGTGTTAGGCTTATTACTTTTTGTTTTACAGAATTCAAACTTATAATTGAATCTGCTTTTTTGCTATTTGAATGATTTGCAAAAAAACTAACATAAGCAATAGTGCCAATAACAGCAAAAACCATATAACCAGCAATGCCAATAATCCCAGCTGTTTTCATAAAATCTTTTCTACTCATTGCATACTCCTTAATAAAAAAGCTAATGCTTCTTTATAGTTTTTAAGAACCTAAAATCCCACCATCAAGTTTTCTTATTTGCATAATTGTGCTTCGCGGTGTTTTGCCGTAGGGGAAAGTGCTATTTGCGCCTTTTTCGCCCGGGTGCTGCACGCCTACAAGCATAGTTTTGCAATCATCACTGATAATTACACCCGTAATCTCACAAGCAATAGGTCCGCTAAGAAATCTTCTTATTTCTCCACTTAATGGATCTGCACAAAGCATTTGATTATTACCCATATTTACATATTCACCTTTATTGCTATATTTGCCATCTGTTTGAATCCAAAGTCTGCTATATTTATCAAACTTTAATCCATCTGGACTATTAAAGATATTATCTTTATTTATGTTTTTGCTAGCACCAGTTTTGCTAAAAGGCTCATTACCGGCTAATACAAATATATCCCAGCTAAATTTTGTGCTTATATGTGAATCGCTATTTACAAAACGCAAGATATGTCCGTAAATATTATTTTTTCTAGGATTTGGGGCATTTACCTCTTCTCTTGTATCATTGTTTGTAAGTGTTACATAAACAAAATCAGAATTTGGATCTGCTGCTACCCATTCTGGTCTATCCATAGGTGTAGCGCCTACTATACTAGCGGCAAGTCTTGCATTTATTACTACATCAGCTTGTGAGTTAAAGCCGTTTTTGGCATTAAGTCCATTTTTGCCATATACTAGCTCTATCCACTCACCACTGCCTTTATTATCCCCTACTTTGCCATTAAATTTTGCTACATATAAAGTGCCCTCATCTAAAAGATCTTTTGCCTCGCCATCATATTTATTTTTTGAGACAAATTTATATATAAATTCATTTTTTTCATCATCACCCATATACACCACTACATGAGAGCTTTTATCTAGCACTACCTCGGCATTTTCGTGTTTGAATCTACCAAGGGCTGTTCTTTTTATAGGTGTAGAGTTTGGATTATAAGGATCAATTTCTACTACCCAGCCAAAGCGGTTTGGTTCATTTGGATTTTTTGATAAATCAAATCTTTCATCAAGACTCCAGCCGTATAAACCACCACCTTTTTTAAGCTTATATCTTTTTTGTGAAGCATCTTGACTAAATTCTGCACTAGCATCAAAAAAATCATTAAAGTTTTCTTCGCAAGTTAAATAAGTTCCCCAAGGAGTTTTGCCACTAGCACAATTATTTATAGTGCCATATACAAGCTCACCTCTTTTATCAAATTTTGTTTTTAATTTATCGCTACCTTTTGCTGGACCTGAAATTTTCATAGCAGTTTGGGCTGTGATTCTGCGGTTATATTTGCTATCTTTTACTAGTTCATAAAAGCCATTTTCTAGTCTTTTTACTTCAAAGATACTAACTCCGCAAGAATTTTGCATATATCTTACATCACGTAGGCTTATATTTTTGCCTTTGTGATTAAACATTATTTCTGGGTTAATATATTCATTATTTACAGCTATTAAGGCTCTGTTATTTTCAAGCTCAAACATAAACATACCATCATTATTATCGCCCATTACAAAATTAGCATTTTGTATAGCTTTTTCATTTATATTTTTACTTTCATCATAAGCATTTGCGTTTGAGAATAATGGATCGCCCCACGAAATAAGCGGTTTAGCTTCATAACCTTCTGGCACTACAAAAGTATCTTTTGTATTTATATCTATTGCCTTAAAGCCTAAAATCGCATTTTTATCTTGCGTTTTACCCATTAAAGATGGCGCAAAAAAACTAGCACAACTAATTGCCATTGTCGTTTTAATAAAACTTCTTCTATTCATTGTATTCTCCTTAATTTATTGTTTTTTCATAAATGCTATTTTGCTTATTAAATTTGCTCCTAGCACCATAATAAGTAATAGCATTGCCCCACTCCACGCTGCATTTCGTAAGTCTTCTTCACTGCTTAAACTAAATTCATAAATACTAACACTAAGACTTGGTAATGAGCTAAAAATATCAAAGCTAAAAAAGTCATTATTAGCATTTGTAAATAATAATGGCGCGCTTTCACCCGCTATTCTAGCTATACCTAAAATTACGCCAGTAATAAGTGCAGGTTTAGCATTTGCTATCATTACACTCATTATTACTTGCATTTTATTTGCACCCAAAGCAAAGCTAGCTTCTTTTAGTTTTACACTTACAGATTCTAGTGCTTCAAAATAAGTTTTAGCTACTACACAAAGCATAATAAAACCAAGTGCTAATGCACCAGCTATACCGCTATAAGAGCCAAAAAATCTTACAAAAGTGGCATAAATAAATACACCCACAATAATGCTAGGTGTGCTAAGCATTACTTCTACTAAACATTTAAAGGCATTTTTTAGGGCCTTATTTTTGATATATTCGCTAATATAAATACCAGCAAAAGAACCAAAAAATAATCCCAAAATACTAGCCATAAATACTAAAATTATTTGCCCTAAAATTGCATTGCCAAGACCACCAAAAGCAGTAGGCATAGTAAATAAAGAAAGGCTAAATCCGCCGATTCCTTTATAAATTAAACAAGCAATAATAAAAAGCAAAAAACTAACACCAAGAAAACCAAAAAATATGCATATTGCACTAAAAATTTTGTCTTTTATTTCATTTGTTAAAAGCATATCTAACTCCAAATGAGCAAATTGCAGAAATACCAAATAAAATAAGAGCCAAGGCAAAAAGTGCGCTTTGGTGCGTGGCATTTCCTATTGCTTCGCCAAATTGTAAAGCAATTGTTAGTGCGATTGAGCTTGCGGGCTCTACTAAACTAGGCTGAACTTTTAAAATTCCGCCCATCAAAAAAACTACCGCCATAGTTTCACCCAAAGCCCTAGCAAGTGCTAAAATTACTCCGGCTAAAATGCCACCTTTTGCGTGTATTAAAACCACAGAGCAAAGCACTTGCGCCCTAGTGCTACCAAGCGCATAAGCAGATTCAACCATAGCTCTTGGCACTGCATTTATCGCATCTTTTGCAATACAGGCAATTAGTGGCAAAATCATAATCGCTAAAACACCACCACTAGCTAAGAGCCCCACACCAGAACCACCAAAAATAGCCCCCACAATTGGTACAAAATACAAAAAGCCCCACATTCCATAAATTATGCTAGGAATTGCGGCTAAAAGCTCTATACAAATGCTAAAAAACGATTTGAAACGATTAGCTAAAATATGCGTAAGAAAAATTGCTATTCCAAGTGAAACAGGCAAAGCAAAAATCATCGCAATTGCCGAGCTAAGCAAAGTCGCATAAATTGCCGCGGCTGCGCCAAAATGCTCTTTGCTGATATCCCAGCTACTATCAAATAAAAAGCCTATGCCAAAGCGTTCAAAAGCAGTAGATGAACCGAAAATAAGCACTAAAAGCAATGCAAGCATAAGTAAAACTATGCTAAATGCGCATAGTTTTACCAAAAAATTAAAGTTTTTTTCTATCATTTTGAAAGTTTCTGCTCTAAGTATTTTTTGATATTTTCACTAGTTTGCGAATCAATCGGCTCATATCCTAGTGCTCTTGTAGCATCTAGGGCTTTTTTATCACTCATAGCCCAGTTAAAGAAATCCGCTACTTCTTTATTATTTTTGCCATCTTTATGCAATAAAATAAAACTCGCTCCTACTAGTGGATAAGAGCCTTTACCGCTGGCATTTGTAAGGATTTTATAAAAGTCATTTTCGCTAGAAAAATTTGCATTTTTACTAGCCGCACTGAAACTTACAGGATCTGGTGATACAAATTCTCCATTTGAATTTTTTAGCTTTGCTAAGCCCATTTTTTGAGCATAAGAATATTCTAAATACCCTATACTAAAAGCAGTTTTTTGTATCATTGTAGCTACTAGTGGATTTGAAGCAACAGGTACTACTTTTGCATCCCAATTTATACTTTTTGCTACTCCGTATTTAGAGCGCCATTGTTCATTATTTGCAAGGTAGTTTGTGAAATTAAATGTAGTTCCACTAGCATCACTTCTAACAATAACAATTATTTCATTATTAGGTAGTTTTAAATTTGGATTCAATTGAGCTATTTTTGCATCATTCCATTTTGTTATTTTGCCACTATAAATATCAGCTAATGTATTTGAATCTAATTGCAAATCTTTAATATTTGGCAAATTATATCCAAGCACTACTGCACCAATTACAGCTGGAAATTGAATCAAATTTTTTTCAGCTAAAACTTCTCTGTTTAGTGGCTCATCACTTCCACCAAAATCACCATTTTTAGCACTTATGCTTGCTATCCCTTTGCCACTGCCACCACCTGAATAGCTTACTTGATTTTTTGTTTGTTCAAAATAAATTTTTGAAAGTTCCTTATAAACAGGCATAGGAAAAGTAGCGCCGACCCCTGTTAATTTTGCAGCATTTGCCGCACTAAAAGCTATACTTAAATATAGCGCATAAACTAAAAGTTTTTTAAGCATTTTTGCTCCTTTTTATTAAAATTACGAGCAAAATTATAAAAATGCTTGAAAACTTTTTGGAAACAAATTTTAGCTTAAAAAATCTAGCCTTGTGAAACTTGTTCTTTTAGCTTATTTATGAAGTTTATCCATTCGCCAAAACCTTCACCACTTTTGTTATCAAGCGCGCAAAATTTTGTATTTAGATCCAATACGCTTAGGTATGAGTGATAATTACAAGGCATTTGAAGAAATTATAGGCTTGGAACTTCAAAGATCAAGAGATAAATCAAATAAATTTTTTGGGTATTTTTATCAAGATATTTTTTAATATCTTAAAGGCTGTGATGTCCCAAAAAGTGGTTAGGATAAGGAGGCTAGAATTTTGGGAGTGATGTTGTGTATTCGGTTGCCTTCACTTGGACTAAAGAGAATATACATTTTTTAGGTCTAGAATCTAGCTGCTTGTGCGGTAGCGGAATTGTCCTTTGCGAAATACCATAGGCAATCCACCAATGCTTAAAAGCCATCTATTTTCAATAGTATTTTTCATAAACGCCGCTAATTCGCCCTTAATATTTTTGTTAAACACTACCCCAACACCATCAGTATGTCCGATGCTACACATGGTACCACGATGGATAAATCGGAAGTCTTTTCTATTTGGTTTGTCTACAATGAGGTTACTAAGGTATGTGCCCACGAAATCTCCCATTTGTGCGGATAATTGCGCAGTGGGTGCGTGGATGACATCTTTGCTTGTGGCAAGTGCGCTATCGCCTACGACAAATACTTCTGGGTATTCAAAACAACGTAAATACGAATCTACAGGGATTCTTCCGCGTTTATTTGTAAAACTTGAGTGCTCAATAACATCACTTCCACGCACACCTGCTCCCCAAAGGATCGTGTTGCCCTTGATCTCTTTTTGCTCTCCTGTATTGCATAGTTGGATTATCACACCATCATTTTTACATTCTTTGACTTCTGCGCCAGTGATGATTTCTACGCCTAAATCAAGCAATTTCTTTTTTGCTGCATCAGCAAGAGGTTTTTTGAAAACAGGAAGAATCTCTTCAGATCGTCCTATGCAAATCACACGTGGGATTGAGCGATCTATACCACAAATTTGACAAAGATCATCAAGTTGTGTCGCAAGTTCTCCAGCGAACTCTATACTTGTAAATCCTGTGCCACACACGATA
Organism: Helicobacter equorum; assembly: GCF_900198655.1. GTDB lineage: Bacteria > Campylobacterota > Campylobacteria > Campylobacterales > Helicobacteraceae > Helicobacter_F > Helicobacter_F equorum. Next base: position 32,123 of record NZ_FZPO01000030.1, read on the forward strand.
ATGCGAAGATCATTGGGATCTTTGGTTAGCACAAAATCTTTAAATTTGTTCTCGATATTGTCTGTGAGTTTGAGGGCTGCATTGAGTGAAGAGAGTTTGTATGTGTGTTTATCTACGCCTTTTATGCCAAAGGTTTCGGGCTTAAAGCCTAGCCCAATTACAAGGTAGTCATAATTATAACTTCCTGTGCGACGACAAACAACATTTTTTGTTTCTGGGTGAATCTCTAATACTTTGTCCTTAATAAAGGTGATTTTTTGTGGATCAAGAATCTTGCGATAATAGATTCTTGCTTTTCTCGCACTTAGCGTTCCTACGGCGACTTTGTGTAAAAGGGTCGTTTGATAGTGGTAGTCATGTTTACTAATCATCGTGATGTGTGCCTTGCCTTGCGACAATCGTCTCTGTAAGCCAAGTGCAGTTTTTAGGGCGCCATAACCACCACCAAGGATGAGAATCCGTGGCATATTTTGTGTTTGTGCGTCTGCCATAGTGTCTCCTTAATACAATAAGAGATATGTTGCAAATATTGGTAATTGTAAGTTTTTTTTGCCAACTAGACAATACATTAGTAAAATTTTATTTATCTTTTTTTCATTTTTTCACATTGACTTGTTGTAGCTTTTAGCGTAGTTTTTGTAAAAAAGATTCAAGATATCCAAAGAATATCTTTAAGATAGCTACACATAAAACACACAAAAGAAAATTAATACAAAAGCATAAAGCGAGTTTTGGTATCCAAAAAATCTGAATCTTTGGGGCAATTTTGAGTAAAAAACTTGAGGAAATACCCTGCGCGATATAGAAATAGATTGCATTTTGTCCAGCAAATGTAAGGAATTTGATGATACCCCCCCCCCATTTATACTTGAGAATTTTTTCCAAAGATTCCAAGTTATAAGAAGCAATCCTATGCCAAAAAGTGAAGCCAAGACATAAGGCAGGGATACTGGGAATTTGGAAGATTGTAAGATGAAAACTTGGTTTCCTCCTTTAAGAAAGTATGTCAAGATAAAACCTAAAAATCCCACAACTATTAGACTAAGAGCAAATTGGTAATTGCAAAAATATTGTTTTTGGATAAAAAGATAACCCAAAAGATACAAGCTTGTATAAAATATACAAAAATTCAAGCTTGTATGTAAAAATTTACCTCCTACAGGAAAATTCATAAAGTAACCTAATACATACAATATTAACCCTCCAAGAATAAATCCTGCTATAGCTTTTGGGAAGTATTCTAAGATGATAGCCGCTAGGATACTTACTGCACAAAATACTGGCACAAACCAATACGATCCCCCAAATACTGGTAAAAGGGGTGTTTTAAGGTTATATAGACCAAGTGCGCTAAGTGTGGCGTCGAAATTTATTGTATGAGTTATGATACTTTGTATGATATCATAGATAAGGAGTGTGACACCAAAATAAAATATCATCTTGTAGATTACCTTGATAGGTTGGATTTTTTGTGTATAGGCTATGCTTGCTCCGGCAATAAAAAAGAAAGCTGGAACATCAATAAGAAGGGATAGAGATTGCACAGGCCACGGAACATAAGCTCCGCCACTCCAGAATGTTGTATGAATCATGATAATACTAATAACACAGATTCCACGTAAGATATCAATTTCTAGGTTTCGGTAAATATTTGGCATTTGCATTCTCTTAATTTTAGATTTGTTTTTCCCACATTGTGCCTTGCGGTGTGTCCATAATTTCTATACCCAACGCCTTTAGATCATTGCGGATAGAATCTGCAAGAGCAAAGTTTTTTTGTTTTTTTGCTTCAAGTCGTTGATCAATAAGAGTTTGTATGTGTTGTTTAGTGGATTTATCAATGCCAAGCTGAAAATATGTCGTAGAATCTAGAGTTCCAATCCCTAACAAAAGTTCTATAATTGCTAGATTGTGGGCGATTTCTTGCATAAGCAAGGTATCTTTTGGATTTGTATCAAGGCGTTCGTTGGCGTTACTCATCATCTCTTCAATCACACTCAAAGCTTTAGAGATATTAAGATCATCATTAAGCGCGTGCAGACATTCACTGATAAATTGTGCATTTGCCTTATTTGCGTGTTGTTGCCAAGATACAGAGAGGTCATCAGCATTTTGTGTATTTGGTGCGCATAAAAGTGTAGGTTTAATGCGTTTTTTTAGTCTATAGAGTTTGTCAAGGCGCTTTTTAGAAACAAGCAAATCTTCCTCGTTAAAATCTAAAACCAATCGATAATGTGTGCCAAGAAGATAGTTTCGCAAAATTTCGCCATGATAGACTTTAAGCGCATCTTTGATAAAAAAACTATTGCCTAAACTTTTACTCATTTTTTCGCCATTAATATTTACAAACCCATTGTGTAGCCAATATTTTGCAAGTTCTCTTTGAGTGGCACAGCGTGTTTGTGAGGCTTCATTTTCATGATGAGGGAATAGCAGATCCGCACCTCCAGCATGAATGTCAATGGCATACTCACAATCATCATATGCTAAATGTTGTTCTATCATCGCCGAGCATTCAATATGCCAACCTGGTCTCCCTTTGCCAAGTGTGCTTTCATACCCTATGTCTTGCTCACCCTTATAGCCTTTCCATAGTGCAAAATCTTTGCTTTCAAGTTTATCACCTGCAGATTCTACGCGACTTTTAGTGTGATCTTGATTGTGATGAGAGAGAGTGCCATAGCGTGAATCTTTGGCGATACTTAGATATACGTCATTATTTTCTCCCTTGTATGCATAGCCTTTTTGGAGGAGAGTTTCTATCATACCGACAATAGCTTGGAGGCTTTGGGTGGCTTTGGGTTCCAAATCTGGGCGCAACACTCCAAGAGCATCCATATCATGGAGATAGGAATCTATATAATGTGCGGTGAGAGATTCTAAGCGTGTGTAGAGGTCGCTAGTATCTTGTGAGTTTGTGGTGTGTGAATCTTGGACTTTTTTAATAATCTTATCATCAATATCTGTAAAATTTTTAACAAAACACACTTTATATCCATTGGCTATAAGGATGCGTCGCCACAGATCAAAAGCAATGGAACTACGCGCGTGTCCTAAATGCGCATCATCATACACGGTTGGACCACAAACATATAATCGCACTTGTTTGTCTTTGAGGCTTACAAAATCGCACTTTTGTTTTTTTGCACTATCATAGAGTTTTATGTTCATTGTGTTCCTTTATGTGAGTATGCCAAAATGGTGTTCGTAAAGTTTAAAAATATATAAAATAAGAATTTCTAAAGCTGTAATTATAGCAAGGAAAATCCAGCCTTTTGTATTTTTGAGTATATCCATAAAGTGTTGCATACCAAAGATTCTAATCGTAAGGATAAAATGTAGCACTCCACCAAGTGAAGACGCCAATGCCAAGCCACTTGCACCCAAAGGGTGCATAAGCACAAGTGAGAATCCAACACCAACAAGGAGAGATGTTGCAGAGATTTTGGCAGCTTTGCCTTGTAGGTTGTGCGCATAAAGCCAAAGAGAAAAAATCCTTGCCAATCCGTATGGAAGCAGTCCTAACATATACATACCAAATGCCATACCCACAGCAAGTGTATCTTCTCGCATGAACTTATTTCTTTCAAAAAGTAACCATGTGATTTCATCTTTGAGTATGACACCACCAACTACACACATCCACAATACAAGCAACAAAAACCAAAAAGATTTTTTCATTAACTGAAGAGCTTGTGTGTATTGAGCATTTTTTACCGCTTTTGCTATGGTAGGAAAAAGAGCAGTAGAGATAGCAATAGCAAAGAGTGCTAATGGGAGCTGAAAGATTCTATTAGCATAATAGAGGTAACTAATAGCCCCAGCACCCAGATATGAGGCGATTACCGTGTCAAGAAAGGAGGCGATTTGTGCCGTAGAACTACCAAGCATTGCGGGGAAAAATCGCATAAAAAAAGATCGGATATCTGCAAGTATTTGTTTGAATCTTGGAGTTTGTGTCCCATTTTTTTGCTTACACACACGCCAAATCTCTTGTATGCCGACACTAAAAAGTCGGCAATAGTTAAGTTTAAAGAGCGGATAAAAATGCAACGCAATTTGTGCCAATCCTCCGCAAAGCACTCCATAACTTAAAATATATATCGCACGCATATCCTCAATATCACGCACAAAAAAAAGTGCAATAATCATACAGATATTGAGGAGGGCGGTATTGTAAGCACTTACCCAAAAGCAGTTTTTGTATTGCAACAATGAGCTTAAAAATGTTGTTACAAAAATAAGCTCCAAATACCAAAAGTTAATAGCAACAATAGGCTTTGCTAATGCTATTTGCTCTTCAGAAAACCCATTTGCCAAAGTTTTTGTAACTAGTCCGCTAAATTCCCATACAAACAGACTAAGGATAAAGATAACCCCAAAGAATATCCCAAAGACTAGCACACTAAACGCCCCTTTTTTGCGAGCTTGAATAAAGTTTGGTAAAAAACTCTGTATAAATGCACCTTCAGCAAAAATTCGGCGACAAAGATTAGGAAACTTAAATGCTACAAAAAAAATATCACTCAAAATTCCAGCTCCAAGAAATGACGCCATACAAAGATCGCGAACAAGCCCAAAGACTCGAGAACATAAAGTGCCAATACTATTTGTTAAAAATGCTTTGCGTATCACAAATCCTCTTTAGTTAATACAAAAATAAATTAAGTGTAAAAAAGCTACAATATTTCGGAATTATAACACCAAAAGCTTTAAGGGGAATATGAATGCAGGATTTTCATTCTGTGATAGTGCGTGAGATTCAAAACATCAAAGAATGCTTAGAAAGTATTTGTGTCACCTATGCACTTGAAGGTGCGACATATGATATTTTGCGCATTCATACTTTTAAGCAGTTTCCTCATCAGGAAGAAAATATCAAACTTAGCCCAGAAGAATGCACCGATCTTTTGGAAAATAACGATGCGTATAATGTAGCAGGATTTGATCTTATCCAGAGTTTTGATATTAGTGTGCGTGAGCTTAGTGCAGAGGATTTGGTACATTTTGTGAGTTTGGAGCTTGATCCTTATGCGTATACATTGACACTAATCTTAAAACAGGGATTAGATACCACAAAAGAGAAATTTTGGGAGAATCTATATGCAGAAATCGAGCGACAAAAAGCCCTCTTGGGTGTTATTGTCGAATCTGTAGATGATACAAAAAAATCCCAAGCGATAATTTCCCTTAAAGAACAATGCAAAGATGTCGCAAATGTGCTTTCTAATGATGTGTGTATAGAGATAATGCGCGCACATGTGTATAAGCCAGAGATTTGCTCTAGTGCTCTTTTGCTTCCCAAAAAAGCATGGGAGCATAAAAATGCCATGAGTTTAGAATCTGCTTCGTATGCGGTGGATTCTAATGAAGAGGTTTTGTATGTGAGTGTGCCCCAAAGTGGCGTGAGTGGGAGAAATTTATGCGGACATTATGTGCAGGTACCAAACGATACAGCACAATCCAAAGGAGAATATACAGATTCTAAAGAAAGTAAGCCATTAGAGATACATTATGATGAAAGACTTTTTGGCAAGACAGAATCCCAAGACACAATCATATATATAACACTTAGTAAGGGTTACGTATCTTTTAGCGATAATACGCTTAAACTCCTTGAAATGCAGGAATTTCGAGAAGTCAATATGCGATCAACAGGAAGTCTTGTCGGTGGTATCGAAAAAAATATGATGATTAGTATCACATGTCCAAATCCACACGATGATGCGTTGGGGCAGGGCACAATCCTTGAAGCAGCACAAATAGATATTGTAGGATCTATTGGCGAAAAAGCACAGATTATCGGAATAGATGTCAAGATTCATGGGCAAACCCACCAAAGCTCAAGTATCAAGGCTACAAATTGTGAGATCGATTTTTTAAAAGGCAGTGTGCAAGCACAAAATATTAAAATCAAACATTCAGAAATGGGAAAAATCGATGGGTGTGATGTTGAAATCGATGAGGTTAGTGGTGGCAGTGTGTATGCAAAGAATCTAAAAATACATAAGCTCCATTCTCACGCTAAAATCTATATTTCTCATACGCTTGAGCTTCAAACACTTGTGGGAAGTGAAAATGAGATTTATATAGCAGCACAATATTATGAATTGCGTGATACCATAACGCAAAACAACGCCCAAATAGAGCATTACATTAAGCAAATAAATGCCTTGTTGCATCTTTTGGGTAAGGATAATACATTTATTAAGCAAAGTAAGCCTATAATCGCACAGTTAAAAACAATCGTGGAAGAAAAAAAGCACCTAAAAGAACAAGTGGATCCTAAGATCACAAAAGCGATAGCTGAATATGTCGTAACCCTTAAGCGTGTGCAGTTTCTCAAAGATCGCATTATGTCTCTCCAAACTTGTGCCAAAGAAAAAAATAATGTCTTGCAACATATTGATGAGTTGCTACAAGATGCAAAGATTATATGTCATAGCCCTTGGAAGAATCACAATGAAGTATTTTATGAGTATCTTTTTCCCAAAAATGGGCGTGATGGGTTGGTGCTACAAGATGCTAAGCAAAGCCATATCATGATTGATAAGCAAAATCATAAATTACTTTTGGTTGAGACGCTACCTGATACAGAGGCTGAAAAATAGCTTGTGTATTTTATATTTATACCTTTTTCTTTTTAAATTATATATTGAGTGTTGGAATTAAGAGATTAACCAATAAAACTTATAGCTAATGTTATGAATATAGAGAAATGCTATAATGATAGCGATGTGTAAATGTTTGATGAAAGAAGCAATGTGATTGTTAGGCAATTGTATTTTTGGGAGATTGAATAGCGAAAAAATATATCTTGATGTTAATACTTCTCATTTGCTATGCGCAAGCTAATACATTACCTAATAGTGCAGAATCTCAAAAGGTGGTGTGATGAGTAGGAAAACAATTAAACAATACAGAATCTACACTTCTTTAAATATCTGTCAATGCGAATTTAATGAAAACTTGCCACAAAAGAAGAAAGTTTTAAGTGTTATAGGTAGCGCTACTGGCGCCTTTCTTAATATTTATCTATCTGCTAATTCTGCGTTTGTGAGTGGCATGAGTGATACACCTTATCCTAAAAATTGTTACTAATATTATCACCCCAAGGTGGCATAAAAGATACATTTTCAATGCCCCAAATGATTTGCTTTGGAGTAAAATTTTTAAATTCTTTTTGTATATTCCCTAGTTCGTTTAACGCTAAAGAAGCTTTGAAAAATTTAATTTGCCTTGATATACTTCATTCATAAAGATTAGAAATATGCTTCTCTAGTCTCATTTTAAGATGATAAGCCACATTGCTAAAAGTGCATATAAAAAACACCACTTATTTCATACCAAAGCTCATTTTACATCAAACCCACCTAATCCACCTACATTCATTTAATTTTACATTGAATAAGCATATCACAATGTAATGTATGCAAGTTTTTGTTTGCATGTTAATAAGTTTGGTATAAAAAATGTTCAGAATCTCTATCAAGAATTAAACTCCATACATAGATAATATAAAAGGAGTTTTAAGAAGAAATCATATAACCCTTAGGTAGTTGCCAAAAGTTTTTTGAAGATTCTTAAGAGTTTATTTTTTATCCTTGCGTATAGAGGTTTTTTTAGAGATTTTTCAAAGGCACAAATTCTCTCAAATGCAAGATGAGAGATCTTAACTTCTGTGGGATAACTTATTGGAAACTTTGTATTAATAGTAGATGGATTCAATACACTTCCCTCTTCTCCACAATGCACTCCACTTCCATCAAAACCAATTTGATAGACATAAGACATACTAGGGGCGAGACTTAAGGCATTATGTTTGTAGGCTATGAGGTAATTAAATATCGCCCAGCTCTTTATCTTACCCTGTTTATTGAGAATAAAGTCTCTAAAATAATTTGCACTCCCATAAAGATTGATTGCATTCATATCTTCTTTATTGAAATTTTGTTCCACCCATTGGATATCACGCTTAAAATATTGCCATCTATCACCCCAGCTTCCCCATCCCCAACAATGAGGTATAGACCAAAAATAACTATCACCTAAGCCGTGAGAATCTATAGGATAAGACCATGCATTGATACTCCATACTTTTGTCTGTGCTTGATAACGATTAAGGGCATCATTCATATAATCTAAAAATACAGGTGAGACTACGATATCATCCTCTAAGATAATCGCTTTACCATATTTATTCATCGTGGTAGTAACTCCATCTATAATAGAATCTGCCAACCCAAAATTATACGGACGCTCAATAATTACAATACTTTTAAATTGCCCCCCCCCTTGTTGCATGATAAGATTTTTGAGGTTTATTAGATATTCGCGTACAGCTTTGACTTGTTGAGTAGCTTCTGTATTTTTTGGAGCATCAGAGTAGATAATAAGATCACTTTGTGGGCTTAGAGCATTTTGTATGAGGCTTTCTATAACTTGTTTTGTATGATTTACTCTATTATAGGTAAAAAGCACAATTGGGGCTAGCATTTGATTCCCTTAGGAGAGTTCTAGCATTCTATCTAAGGCTATTTTTGCCCAATGTTGTGTATCATCATCTAAAAATACTTCATTGATTGGCATATGATCTTCATATGCCCTCAAACAATCAAGCACATCTTGTAGTGTTGTTTCATTCATCGTTGGACATTCTGGTTTGGAGGCAGAAAGCACAAAGGTTGTGTTTATTCCATTGAGTTTTGGGCGTAACCGATTGACAAGGTTAAATTCGGTACCAACGGCAACTTTTTGTTCTAAAGGCAGGCTTTGCACATATGAAATAATTTGACTAGTCGATCCCACAAAATCCGCTATACTCACCACGCTAGGATCGCATTCTGGATGCACAACGATTTGTATATCTGGGTATTTTTGTCTATAAAACTCCACATCACTCACGCTAAAAAGCTGATGTACCGAACAAAAACCATCATAACAAATAACATCACTACCAAGGACTTTTTCTTTACTTGCATTCCCTATAACGCAAGATGTTTTGCCATCCGCTATTGCAAGATTTTGTCCTAGACATTTATCAGGGAGAAAAAAGATTTTTTTCTGCTTAGACTTGGCATAATCAAAGATTTTTTTGGCATTTGCGCTTGTGCAGACAAGCCCACCCATCTTGGCGACTTTGGCTTTGACATCGGCATTTGAGTTGATATAGGTGATGGGGAAAATGTCTTCTTTTGGTATACCATAAGATTCTAATATGGCGATACTTCTATCGAAATATTGTGAATCTATCATTCGCGCCATTGAGCAACACGCCATTTTTGGCATTATCACGCGTTTTTGTGGAGCCAAAACTTTGACACTTTGCCCCATAAAAGCCACGCCACAAAATACAATAAGATTCTTTGGACTTTGGGAAGCTTTTCTTGAAAGTTCTAAGCTATCTCCACACAAATCCGCGAGAGCTACGACTTCATCGCGTTGATAAAAATGTGCTACCAAAAGTGCATCAAGTTTTTGCAGTAAGTCTTTAATTTCTATCGTCGTTGTTTGTAGTGTTGCTGACATTTTTTCTCCTTATGCTAAAGTCCCAAGATTCTGTGTATATCGCACCTTATCACCACTTTGAATCTGTGGTGTGAAATCCTCAATAAAAAGGACAATGGTCGATCCCATATTAAACATTCCAAGCTCTTCGCCTTTTTGTATGGCGATGGGTGAGGCGTAGGTATAAGTTTCATTGCCTTTTTTGGCATTGGTGTGAATCTTTGGCTCACAATGAAAAACAATCGAACCCACATTGAGCGCACCCACTGCGACAAAATAGATTGTTTTGCCATTATACATTTTGGCTTTTAACACAACACGCTCATTGCGAATAAAGAGGTTATTGAATTTTTTAAGCGCTGGGATATGCACTGGGAGGAGTTCTCCACCAAAATACCGAATCTCTTCAATATACATATCACAAGGAGCGTGGTAGCGATGATAATCTCGCGGAGAGAGATAAAGATTAATATATGAAAATTCCATATCTTGCGGAATTTTCTCGCCCAAAAGTTCATTTATATCATACTCCATACCCTTAATCTGCAGTGCTTTGTGTTTAGAGGTTGTCGTAGATTCTGTGATAAGTGAATCTGTAGGAGAAATAAGCACATTTGGAGTCGTATCAAAGATACGCGGTTGTCTTAGCCTGCGCGTAAAGAGTTTGTTGAGTGTTGTAAAGTTTTTGCTTTCCTCAAATTCACTAAGGTCGATACGAAACAAAGCGACATATACGCGATTAATAAAAGACTGAATGATCGAGGGAAATGTCATAGAGGCAAATGCACCAAAAAGCCTAGATATAAGATTAGTCATAATGAATCCTTTCTGTTTGCAAAAGTTGTTTTATAGAGATTTTTACCGCGTATGGCAAAATTCCAAAAAAGTGGCGTATTACATAAGGTAAGAATGATTTTTATGGCATAGTCTGATAATGCCATAAGTATCACATCTTCGTATGGTTTGGTGAATAAAAATGCAATATGAAAGAAAATCATTGTATCAACGAGTTGAGATATCATAGTCGCGCCGTTATTTCTAAGATACCAAATTTTTGGGAATTTTTGTTTGAGATAAAAAAACACATATACATCAAGTATTTGCGAACAACAAAATGCACACACACTTGCACATGCGATGCGAAACTCTGTTGCAAAAATACTGGGAATAAATGCTAACACAAGTCCTAAATGCAAGGTTTTTAAGATTTGATCCTTGCTATATTTTTCACTCAAAATATTCATGAGTAAAAAGCTTAGTGGATAGCATAATGCACCATATGTTAAATGTGTGCCAAAGATAGGATATTGCACACTAAAATTTGCCAAGACAATAATAAGCGCGAACCATAGTGCAGAAAATATAAAAGTTTGCGTGTTCATTTGCATTGTGAGAGCCTTTATTGTATGTTTTCTAGAAGTTTTTTGTATAGGAGCACACCCACGCGATTCCCAAGTGTATCAAGACTAGCATTTGTTGGTAAAGATTCTGAAATTTGTGTTACAAATGTCGGATTTGCATTACAATCTGTGATAGTGACATGTAGTTTGATACTTGTAGGTGTAGGCATACTAAAGGAAATGGTGATTTTTTGTGAGGATTGCGGACTTAGGCGATAAAATTTGATTAATTCCTTTTGTAGGTAATTTTTTAGCCACGATGAATCTAGCGAGGATTCAAACACAAGGGCAATAGTAGGTTTTGGTGAGTTAGATTCTAAAATTTGCATATATGGCGATAAAGAAATATCGAGTGTTTCTCCCAACGCATCAAGATAGCTTTTTGTACCAAACGCCTTATCAAGTTCTTGTGCAAGGGTCTTGTATTGGGAGAGTGTGATATCTTGACATGTGAGATTCAGGGATTGTAGTGTTTGTAAGGCTTGTTTTTGTGTCTTTTGGAGTTGTGCTATGAAGTCTTGCTTTGTGATTTGGGCGCGCACAAAATATTCACCTCCGACATGCTTTGTTGTGTAAGATACATTACTAAGCGTGGTTTTAGTAATGTCTTTGTCAATGCTTTGAGATATGGTGCTAGATTCTACACCATCACGATATTGTTGCTTAAGATGTGAATTTGAGCTTATGGAAACTTGCATATGAGAGAGCATGTCGGCAATGGCATTATCTTTGGCAGTTTGGAGATTTTTTGCATTTCCTACACCATAGAGATTGTTTGTATCACTTTGGCTTTCATAATACCAGCTTGGCGGAGTAGGGGTATCATGACACCCTAGCAACAAAATACCTATCGCCAAGATAAATCTTTGCATGTACGTATCTGTATCTTACCAACTCACAGATTTATTGGAACCTATTTTGATGATATTTGCTTCATCATCCCACACCACTTCACCTGTAGCTAAATCAACAAGTGTGAGCAAGAAGAAATAATCCGTGCGTTGCTTCCCATTGACTTTGATATTTTTTTGCCAAATTTTCCCAGAAAGTGAAAGCTGAGCACCTTTTAATTGTCCTTTTTCAATCACACTATATTGATCAAATTCCTCATTGCCACGCGTTTGTTTTCGCACAGAATCTATCATCTTATCGCCACTTGTTCCAGTGCCAGAAATTGCCAAAGAGAGCTTAAATTTACCGCTATTGCGCATATTTCGTGTGATTTTTCTACTAAGTTGTTCGACATCAACGTTTTGCATAGTATCATTGATAATATCTGAAATAACAAGCACTTTTGGTTGTTTGATATTTTGCACATATCCGCTTGAGAGCAATGAATCAACAGATTTTTCCACGACACTTTCTATATCGTGATAATCTAGACCCATACTTGCATATGATCGTGAATCCCCCGAATCTACATATTCTGGACCGCTACTACACGCACTTAAAAGCACAATGCTTAATAAAGTCACAACTATCTTAGGCACTATTTTCATGGTTACATCCTCTATGTGTTTGGTTATTTATTGCCCACGCAATTTTTGGATACTTATGGTTGTTGGTCGCAATCTGATATAAAGAATGTTATCATTTTTTTGACACAAAATCAATTTTTGTGCACTCAAGGCTGTGTCGTTTTGTGGCTGACAAGCAGGAGATATTTCAAGATTGATGAGCGGTTTTTGATTCCCTATGAGTTGGTATTTGCCCTGTGTATTTGGGATTTGCACCGCATGGATTTTTTTAGGCAAGACACTTGAGCTTCGCACATCCGCTGATGTGGTGCTTAAAGAATAAATCATACCCACTAAACTTCCATATATGCCGACTTGATCGCTTAATGTAGCTTGTGTGGTTGCTTTAAGAACTGCAGAACTTATGGCGCGTGTCATAATAAAGCCAAATTGTGCTTGAAATTCGTTTGCGATCACACCTTCAAGATCCGCTATCGTTGAGACATTAAAGGTTTTGTCTTTACCTGCTACCTTGAGGTCTGTATAAAATTCTTTACCCGCTACAAGCTTGGGAAATGCCACACCAGCATGTAAAATATTATTACTTACAAGATAGGTAGGGAGATTAATAGTAACCTCCTCTTTTGTGGGACTTATACCATCTTCAATAATAAGCCATGTGTAAAAATTTGTTGCTTGTTTGCGACGAGATTCCAAAATTTGTATGTCTTCATCAATGACTTTTGCCTTACTTATACCATAGGATTCTTTGTAGAGATCTAATGATTTTGCCCAATCAGATTCAAGCATAAAGAAAAGCGCAGAAACATAACTGACTGCAGGATTTATGAAATTATTATAGGCTTGATATGTTTTGAGGTTAGAATATTGTCGTGCAAGAATCGAGTTTGCTTCGTTGGTGGTTTGTTGTGTGCTAAGTCTTTGTGTGCTTGTGTCTTTGGCATTTTGTGCTTCTTGATCCACCATAGCTTTTTGGATATCTTTTGCAAAATAATCTTTGGCGCGTCGTTGGCGATCATTGGCGCGATTGAATTCCACTCTAGCAAGGGCATTTTTACCCTCTTTCATAAGCACAAGTGCTTTGTAATAATTCATCAGCACACCTTCATAGATATTGCCCCGATATGTTGTGACGTTTTCATTGACGACCACCGATGCCGCTCCACTAAAAATTCCAGAAAATAACCCTTCTTGCTCATATTGACTAAAGATTTTTTCACTTTCATCAAGCAATGCAAAGCTCTCTTGCTTATTAAGTTGTGAGGCTATGATTCCAGATTCAAAGCCCCATAGCACCATATCATTTTTGTTTTCATATTTGGATTTTGCAAGTTTATAGGCAGAGGCGAGATTTCCGCTATAGTATTTATCGTTAAAAGATTGGATTGTATCCTTGTGTGAACACCCGCTAAGCCACAAGACACAAAAAACCACCGCGATATATATAAAAAATGATATACGAATATTCATGATTTTCCTTTTTGGTAAGAAGTATTGCTAAAATATCGCGATTATATAACAACAAGTCTTTCAAGTCTTTAAGGAATGACAAGTTATAATAAATGTAATATTACTTTAAGGTTAGATTCTATGTATAAACAACGCGTGTTAGAGGCATTACAGGCTATTAAAAAGGGTGAAATGATTATAGTAATGGATGATGAAGATAGGGAGAATGAGGGTGATTTGGTTATGGCGGGGATTTTTAGCACCCCAGAAAAAATCAATTTTATGGCAAAAGAAGCGCGTGGGCTTATCTGTGTCTCATTGACCCAAGAAATTGCCACGCGATTGGATCTCGCGCCTATGGTGGAAACAAATAGCTCAAATCATGAGACAGCATTTACAATTTCTATTGATGCGGCAAGTGCTAAGACGGGTATTTCGGCACATGAGAGAGATTTGACAATACAGCTTATGTGTCAAGATTATAGCACACCAAAGGATTTTGTGCGACCAGGGCATATATTTCCACTTATTGCCAAAGAAGGTGGAGTGCTTGTGCGCACGGGACATACGGAAGCAAGTGTTGATATTTGTCGCCTAGCAGGTCTTAAGCCTGTGAGTGTGATTTGTGAGATTATGAAAAATGATGGCACTATGGCGCGTAACACTGATATTACCGAATTTGCCAAGGAACATAATCTTAAGATTCTATATGTGTCAGATCTTATTCAATATCGTCTTCAATACGAAAAGCTTATCACTTTACAAAGCAAAATGGAGGCGAAATTTCTTGATAAAAAATGTCTCAAATATATATTTATAGATCATATTCATCATCAACATATCGTATATGCTTTTACACAGAATCTACCCCCAAAAAATCCATTGGTGAAATTCCATATAATCCAAAAGGATTATGAGCATTTTGAAGATTCGCTTCAAGCACATAGAGCATTTTTACAGAGTATAGAAATGCTTCAAGAAGAGAGTGGGTATCTCATCTGTCTTGATACCAAACCACAACAAGATCTCAAAACATTAGGCATTGGCGCACAGATTTTGCGAGAATTAGGTATAGAGGAGTTTAGATTGCTTAATTCAAATTCGGAGAGCGCAGGTGTAGGGCATACTTTTAGCACATTAAGTGGTTTTAATCTAAACCTAACGCAAAAAGTCTTGCCTTCTTAAGGGAGTGATGAGTGATATTCACATATGATGATACTAAATGTATGAGCGATTTTTGGACACTACTAAAGATGGCAAATGTGTGTGAGAGTATTTAAGTTTTGTAAAAGTTTAGTCTGAGGGATAGGGATTAGGATAGAAAATATGTATTCATGGTCGGAGTAGCGGGATTTGAACCCACGACCTCACCCACCCCAAGGGTGTGCGCTAGCCAGACTGCGCTATACTCCGAAAACAAGTCTGCAATTATAGCAAAATTTTGGGTATTTTTGTATGCTATGTGAGATTACTAATCTCTAGTGCCACACATTCAAGATATACGTGCCCTTTTTCATCATAAAACACATCACTTCCAAGTACACCATCGTGTATTGTGCATTCTATGGTTTTACCATTTTACAATGCAAGGCTCACAATGCCAGGAGAAGAAGCACTACCAGATAAAGGCTTGGATAAACACTATATCATCAAAATGATCCAAATAAGGAATTTCAGCTACAAGTTTGCCTCTTTGAATGACAGGTGTGTTGTCTTTGTCATATGCAAATGCCACATCACCATTCAAATCGCATAAGGTTTCATGTAACTTTTTCACACTTTGTGTTCCAAGAGAGATAATATCAAAGTCATTCTTTTGGTTGTATGAGTGTCAAGGTGTGGATTCTCCCACCAAAACATTCATTAAGACGATCTAAACCTCTTCTTGTGTTTTATATTCCTTAGAAATTCGCACCGCATAGGCTTTTAGAATCTATTTGTGTTTGCATAAGAGAAGATAGACTATTAGCATAGTTCCACATACAAAACATAAGCGCCATAGCCTTCTTTACCACCTTGTTTTCTCACAACCTCGTTTTTTAGTTTTTGTTTTGATCGACAAGCTTATTTGCGCCAATCCAAGGCATCATAGCACGAAGTTTCTCACCCACTTGCTCGATTTTATGGTTGGCTAGATTTTTGCGCTCCGCATTCATTCTTGCATAACCTGCTTTACGCTCTAAAATAAAGTCTTTTGCAAAGCGTCCTTCTTGAATGTCGCTCAAAATCTCTTTCATCGCTTTTTTAGATTCGGCATTAATCACTCTAGGACCGCTTACCATATCGCCGTATTCTGCGGTATTTGAGATAGAATATCGCATATTTGCCAAGCCGCCTTCATAGATCAAATCCACGATCAACTTAAGCTCATGCAAACATTCAAAATATGCCATTTCTTCAGGGTATCCAGCTTCTACAAGTGTTTCAAATCCCGCCTTAACAAGACTGCTTACACCACCGCAGAGCACGGCTTGTTCGCCAAAAAGATCGGTTTCAGTTTCATCTTTAAAAGTCGTTTCAATAATCCCGCTTCTACCACCACCAATCGCACTCGCATAGCTTAGCGCAATCGCTTTTGCATCTCCTTTGCTTGTGTCTTGTTCTACCGCGATTAGATCAGGTATTCCTCCACCTTTTAGAAATTCGCTTCGCACTGTGTGTCCGGGTGCTTTTGGTGCTACCATAATCACGCCTACGCCTTTTGGTGCTTTGATTTGTCCAAAATGGATATTAAACCCATGTCCAAAAGCAATGATTTTATCTTCGCTCAAATTTGCTTTGATATCGCATTCAAAGACATCGCCTTGCAATTCATCAGGGATTAGAATCATCACCACATCAGCCCATTTTGTTGCCTCACTTACTTCAAGGACTTTGAAGTTTTTTGCTTCTGCTTTTGCCCAGCTTTTACCACCTTTATAGAGCCCAATAGCAACTTCTACTCCAGAATCCCGTAAGTTTTCTGCGTGCGCGTGTCCTTGAGACCCAAAACCAATAATTGCCACCTTTTTCTTTTGGATTAACCCTAAATCACAATCTTTATCGTAATACACTTGTAATGCCATACTCACTCCTTGCAAAATTTATATGGGGTGCTATTACACCAAAACTTGCATAAAAGATTTATAAAAATCACATTTGATACAAAAAATTTAGTGAGCTAAAAGTTATGTTAGAATCTTGTTTGTAAATTTGTGACTACTACATAATAAGGTTTTGCATGAAGATTCTATTTGTTGTTGGGGTTATTTTTGTTGTTTTGGCATTGATAAAAATCTATACTTATAGGCGATTTTTACGCCATACATTTATTTTTTCTCATCATAGAGTGTTGCTTATTGTGCTACTTAGCCTTTTGTATATTGGTGAAGTGGCTTTTTTCTTTTTGGCAAAAGATCGTGGATTTGATCATCATACATACATCGCACTTGGTTCGTGTGTGATTGTGAGTTATGCACTCTTTTTGGCGTGTATTATTGGCGATATGGTGCGTGGCGTGGGCAGAGTGATAGAGGATAAATCCCACATTTTAGATTCACAACGACGGAGATTTTTAAAAATCGTGCTAGATTTGGGAGTTTTGGCACTTTTTATAATATTTAGCACAAAAAGTATTAAAAATGCTCTAAGTATCCCCAAAGTGCAAGAAGTAGAGGTAGAAATAGAGGGTTTAGATACCCCAAAAACTATCGCTTTGATTAGTGATGTGCATGTGGGTAAGATGATTGAAGGGGAGTTTGTCCGAGGTGTTGTGGATCGTATCAATACGCTTAATGCTGATATTGTTGTGATTGTCGGGGATTTAGTTGATGAAAATATTGAATTTGCCAAAGATTTTTTACTCCCACTTAATGACCTCCAAAGCAAAGAAGGTGTGTATTATGTAAGTGGCAATCATGAATATTACCATGGCATAACATCTATTAGTGCATTTCTCAAAACCCTCAATCTTACGATACTTGAAAATCAAAATATAGAATTACAAAGTTTTAATTTAGCGGGCGTAAGTGATTTGGCAGGGCATAGATTTGGTATTTTACCCCCTGATTTATCTGCTGCTAGAAATGGATTAAACCCAAATAAGCCAAGTATTTTATTGGCACATCAACCAAAATTCGTGCGTCAAAATGATGTAAGTGCTTTTGATCTTGTGCTATGTGGGCATACACACGCTGGACAAGTCTTCCCACTCTCGATTTTTGTGTGGCTTGATCAGCATTATATCCATGGGCTTTATCAAGTAGATTCTAAGACGCAACTTTATGTAAGTTCAGGGGTGGGATTTTGGGGACCAGCAATGCGGTTTTTGGCTCCTAGTGAGATTGTGAAACTAAAACTAAAACCAAAACATTACACTTAAATCCATATTTGTGTAGAATTATTGTGTATGCTTGGGATTGTGATATGAGGTTAGTATATATCAAATACTTCCTTTAAGTGGAATCATTTTTATCAATACTCTTTTAAAATCCTTTGCAAACAATACTGCATAATGAATATAAGATTGTCTTCAGGGAAAAAATTAAATCAATGTTTTTATTATATTGTATATCAAAGCCCCAAGAGATTCTAAGATTCCTTAGTTTGAGAGAATTTGTAACCTTTGGAAGTGTGTGGATAGAAAGAATAGAGTTCAAAGGTTAGTGTGTATGCATTTCATGTAATGGGAGAGAAGAGATAGCTTCATAACGCTTCGTGTGACTTAAGAAAGTTGGATTTCCATTTTCATCTAGACTTTGCCGCACATGATGGCGTTTGCAATATTCTTCTAAGGGATAAATTATGAGTGAATCTAAAGCTTTGGCACATTCTTGTTTGACAAAAAATAGATTTGTGCCACTTGAATCAGCCCCAACGAAAGCATATCCCTTGTGTTTGCCTAGTTCTATGAGTGCTTTTATACTCGCACCAAAATAGAGTCCACTATAATGAGCCGCATACCGCATAAAATCTTCTTTGTATGGGATACTAATGCTTCTTGTTGCACCAAAAATCGCATTGTATTCTATAATAATGATAGCTGGAGAAACGCAAGTAATATTGTCCCATATGTAGTAGTCATTGCCATCAATATCAATGCTAAGAATCGCGACGTTATCTAGTTCTCTAGAATCTAACCAATCTTGAATAATACCATTGATATTGTCTTTGGTGATAAATGCGCATTGCGCGTGTAAATCATGTTTCCAATATATTTCATCATGTTTAATAAAATTGATATTATCTTGCGAACCATCAATTACTAATCCCTGAAAATTGCGAAATTTAAGTAGAAATCTTGTATTAGCCTCTGTGTAGTTTTCCACACCGAATTCCACAAAAGCTTTTGGATATGAACTAAGATCTAGGGTATGAAGCAAAAAATCTATGATCCCATCTTCACCATTTTGGCTATAAACACTAAATTCACTAGACTCTATGCCTAACCCCCCCCCTTAGGAGTAGCACTAAGCATTTGTGCATATGAAGCGTTGCGTAATGAGAGATTGTGAGCAGAAAGCATAAGTAATGTATCAAGTTTTGTATTGAGTTGTGCTGTAAGGATGGTCCTTAATCTATATATAATAGATCGTAAAATCTTTTTCATGAAGGATGCTCCAAATTTTCGTGTGTTTTTAGATTTCTTGAATTATGCATAAAACTAGCTTAAATGTAAATTTGCTACAATCTACGTTTTGTTTGCCACGATAAAAGGTAGGGATATTATACAAGGAGTTTAAAAGTATGGATTTTTTTGATGCGGTGGTGTTAGGTATAGTAGAGGGATTGACGGAATTTTTTCCTATTTCTTCCACGGGACATATGATTTTGGCTTCAAGTATGCTTGGATTGCCTCAAGATGAGTTTTTAAAAACCTTTGAGATTGCTATTCAGTTTGGCTCTATCTTGGCAGTGCTTTTTTTATTTTATCCTCGATTACTTCAAGGTGTGGATATTTGGATTAAGCTTTGCATAGGTTTTGTACCTACTGGTATTTGTGGGTTGTTTTTGTATAAATACATCAAGCAACTTTTTGATGGCTATGTCGTGGCAATTATGCTTATTGCGGGTGGGATTGCGTTTTTATTGATAGAGTATTGGCACAAAAACAAAGTGCATCAAACCAATGAAGTTACACAAATAAGCTACAAACAAGCATTTCTTATCGGACTTATGCAATGTCTTGCGATGATCCCTGGCACTTCACGCAGTGGGGCTACAATCATAGGTGGCTTATTACTTGGGTTAAATCGTCGTGTGGCGGCAGAATTTTCGTTTCTTTTGGCGCTACCTACAATGTTTGCTGCCACAGGCTATGATGTGTATAAAAACCTCCATATTCTTGATAATACAAATGTTAGCATTCTCTTAATTGGTGGGGTTGTGGCATTTTTGTGTGCGATTGTGGCTATAAAGGTATTTCTTGCGTTTGTCTCTCGCTTTAGTTATGTGCCATTTGGGATTTATAGAATCTGCATAGGTGCATTGTTCCTTGTGCTTTTTGCAGGTGGTGTTTTTGATGCGCACTCTGAACTTTTTGTGGATTAGATTCTATTACATCGTTTTATCTTGTGCGATGAGTTACGCACAAGAATTTGGCTTTGGTATGAATGTCAGTGGAGGGTATTATAAATATAGCGAGCCACAAGTGATGAATATAAGCGGTGCTATGTATGGTGTTGGGGGTTATGCGTATATGACACATCAGCATTTTAGGCATCAAATATATGCGACTTATTTTGGTGGGATGACTCGTTATGATGGGTCGGAGTGTAGTATCACCGATACCACATTGTGCACACCCTTACGAAGTGCCTCACAAGATTCATATTACACATTAGAATATCGCTTTGGCTCTTTTATTTATCGAGGTAGAGAGACATTTGTATATACAGGATTTGGACTTGGCTTTTGGGATTTGGATAATGCTATTAGTGCAAGTAGTGGCTATGCTAGAGAGCAAAGTTATATATATATGCCTCTTTTTATTCATATGCAATATGCGTTTTCTCACCATATATCATTGTATGGAATCTTTACTTATCAGCAGTTATTGCGCGGGTATAATATAAGCCATTTTCAAGATATTGGCTTTGATAGAAATCTCTATTTTACACAAACTAGAGGATATGGTGTGCGTTTGGATATAGGTATCAAACGCAATTTAGATGAATATGGCTATAGTGGTGTTATTGTGTTTGGTGCGTATTTGCAATATTGGAATATCGCAGATTCTAGTGCCGATAGTGCATATCGCAATGGCAGATTCATAGGCTTATACCACGAGCCTCATAACATTACACAGGCAGTAGGAATGTCTATAGGCTATGAGTTTTAGTGTATTAGCTTATAAGAATCTTTGGATCATATTTGCATTTGCCAAATTCTACAATTTTAGCATGGAATCTTGCGTACATATAGGGGAGGTTAGCCTCACCATATAGAGCGTAGGCACGATCCATATTTTCCTTCACACCGCACATAAAAAAGCTTTGTAATTCATCATAATCGGGAATTTCTATCCCAAGAGCACACAAAAGTTTGTAAGTATAGCGATCTACTACCATTACCTCACGCTTGCACATATAATTTAGCACACAATCAGCACTTTCAAGTCCTAATCCCTTTTGGGCTAGTAGCCATTCTTTAGTGAGATTGTGTGTCATAGATGTATAGCTCTCAAAATCTTGCAATAAGTTTTGTGCCAAGAGAATTAGTCGTTGTGCTTTTTGGTTTTGCAAACCAAAGATATAAGAACTTAGCACATCTTGTGAAAGTGTGGCGATATTGCAAATTGCACGATAATTTTGTAGCTCATCATGATAATCTTTTTCAAAATCCCCGCTAAAGATAGGTAAGATTCCATTTTTGCGTAGGGCGTGGAGCGTTTTTTGCACATTTTCCCATTTGCTATTTTGCACAAGCACACAACCTAGTATCACTTCAAAACTCCCAGCATTAACCCACCACCATTTGGGCGCATTTTCTAGGAGTTTTAGCCCATAAAGTCGTTCCAAAATATCAATTGAGCATATCATGACTATATTCGCTATATCCGCTGTTTAGGTAGCTTTTGAGATTATGAAGCACACTCTCCCATTTTCCCATATCGCTTTGCACAAAACCCAAAATATTTTCATACCACACACTATCTATACCTTTATCATACCGCCAATCAAAGCGTTTATTCAGTAATACAAGTGTGCTTTTGCCAAGACTTGCAGATAAATGCGCAAGTGCGGTATCAATCGTAATGATTACATCTAGTTTTTCTAAGATTTTGCGTGTTTGCAAAAAATCTTGCATTTCTTCTTTGCAATCATGCACCCCAAATTCTTCACACAATGCGCGTTCAATCCCATTATAATTGACGCTATAAATTTGTGTTTTTGAATCTTTGGGAAAAACTTCTCGTAACATTGTCAAAAGTGCTTTAGGATCGATATTTTTTAGTTCTACTTCAGCGAAATTTGAATCTGTATGAAAGCAAATACCAATTTTTAGGATATTGGGCTTCATACCATAGATTTCTTGTATATCACCTCGCACAAGTGCGCGTTTAATGATGTTTTGATAGACAAGATAGCGTTGTTGTTCTTTGATTTGTTGTTTTGTATGTATGCCAAGCGCTAAGGGAAGTGAAAGCAGTGAAATACTCACATCAAAGGATTCTGCATCTAGGATTTGTGTGTGAATTGTGAGATTGGGAATATGCTCAAGGGCATCGCCAAAGAGATTTTTTAGCGGTTCTTGGACGCAAAAAATGACTTCTTTGGCAATTTGAGTAAGTATAGGGATAAAACGCCCAAACATTATGCAATCCCCAAAACCTTGCTCATAATGCACAAGCACTCTTTTATGGTGTAGATTCTGTGTGTCTTCACAGCCCTTATTCCATAAATGTGGAAGATTGATAGGAAGCATATTATCAAATTTTTTGCGCATTTCATATACGCCAAAACCTTCAGTAAAATGATGATTTTTTAGTAAAAAATGCGCATAATTGATAGTATATTCCACTCTTTGAGGATCTAACTCTATAGCACGCAAATAATAATGTTTGGTTTCATCAAAGTCTGCGTTGAGGTAGTTTAGGGCATTGGCATAGTTAAATAAAAACACACTTTCATTTTCAAAGACAGGATAAAGCTCTCTAAATATTTCAAGCGCTTGTGTAAAAAATCCTAGTTTAATGTAGGTATTGGCGAGATTCACACCGGCTTGGAGAAATCCTCTTTTGTACGCCATTTCATAAAGTTCTATCGCTTCAGGAAAACGCGCCAAGGTAACTTGAGCATTTGCAAGATTAAACATTGCCCCCAAATCATTAGGATCTAAGCGTAATGATATGACATAATGTTCTATCGAGCTTAGTGGATCTCCCGCATCCACATAGGCTTTTGCTAGATTAAAATGTAAGGTGGGATTTTCGTTTAAAACCGGAATAGATTCTAAGGCCTGGTGTAAAATTGTGATAGCTTCTTGGGGATTATTATCGCGTCGATAGGCTTCCGCAAGATTAAGCCA
This sequence comes from Helicobacter equorum, assembly GCF_900198655.1. Lineage (GTDB taxonomy): Bacteria > Campylobacterota > Campylobacteria > Campylobacterales > Helicobacteraceae > Helicobacter_F > Helicobacter_F equorum. The sequence goes on from NZ_FZPO01000030.1 coordinate 55,464, forward strand.
TAAACCCTCACAAAGACGCAATATTTGGCGTAGTGTCGTATGCAGCGGATCTTGTATGTCTTGTGTAGAAGATTCATCATATTTGTGTAGCACTTGTACTTGCAAACTTTTTAGTCTCTCGCGCGCAAGGTGTAGCCCCTCTGCGAGATATTCGATAGCTCTAGCATATTCTTTGAGTTCTATCATCGTTATCCCTGCAAGATTCCAAGTATCTATATCAAAGTGATCAAGTGTGAGAATCTCCACACACAATCCCACGCATTGACTATAATTTTTATCAGCAAACGCTTGTGCACAAAGTTGCTTTTTAGCCACTATATCTGTTGTTTTGTCGTATTCTTGCATAATCCTTGCCTATTAGAATCTTAGAGTATTTCAAACCATCTCAAAGCAAAAGACACTCCAAAAATTTGCTATAATGCCACCCTTATCTTAAAATCATCACAATATAATGGAAATTATCATGGAAAATACTTTTGATGTGATTGTCGTGGGCGGAGGACACGCTGGATTAGAGGCAGCAATTGCGAGTGCAAAAATGGGTGCAAAAACGCATCTTTTTACAATTTTAATCCAAAATATTGCTCTTGCTAGTTGTAATCCTGCAGTGGGAGGATTAGGCAAGGGGCATTTAGTCAAGGAAATAGATGCACTTGGTGGTGTCATGGGGCAAATTACGGATTTGTGTGGATTGCAATTTCGCACTCTTAATGCCTCCAAAGGACCAGCTGTGCGTGGCACACGCGCACAAATTGATATGGATATGTATCCTATCATTGCAAAAAGATTTGCACTCAATACCCCAAATCTTACACTCTCTCAAGAACTTATTACGGATTTGTTGTTGCAACAAGATTCAAATGGAAGCTTTGGAGTCATAGGAGTCAAAAGCAATCTCAACAAAGAATACAAAGCAAAATGTGTTATTCTCACTACAGGCACATTTTTAAACGGGCTTATTCATGTGGGTGAAACCAAACTAGAAAATGGGCGTTTTGGTGAGCTTAGTGCGCGCACATTATGCAATTCATTTCGTCAAATGGGCTTAGAAGTGGGGCGGTTAAAAACAGGGACTTGTGCGAGGATTGATGGGCGTAGCATTGATTTTAGTAATCTTGAAAAACACAATGGTGATGAGAATCCGCCACATTTTAGTGCACGAACTAAGGATTTTAATCCCATACAGATTCCGTGTTTTGTAACATACACCAATCAAAAAACACATGAAGTTATCCGCCAAAACTTTTATCGAGCACCACTTTTTACCGGACAGATTCAAGGAGTGGGACCAAGATATTGCCCTAGTATCGAAGATAAGGTAAATCGTTTCGCACACAAAGAGCGACATCAATTATTTTTGGAGCCACAAACACGCGATTGTGTAGAATACTACGTCAATGGACTAACAACTTCACTTCCAGTGGAGGTACAAGAGGCGATGATTCATTCTATCGAGGGATTAGAAAATGCCAAAATCACGCGCTATGGTTATGCTATAGAGTATGATTATATACAACCTACTGAATTGTATCATACACTTGAATGCAAAAAATGCACAAACTTGTATCTAGCAGGGCAGATTAATGGCACTACAGGTTATGAAGAGGCGGCAGCACAGGGTATTATGGCAGGGATTAATGCTACATTACGCATTCAAGGCAAGGAACCATTTATCTTACAACGCAGTCTTGCTTATATCGGTGTGATGATTGATGATCTTGTAACAAAAGGCACTAATGAGCCTTATAGGGTTTTTACTTCCAGGGCAGAGTATCGATTGTTGTTGCGAGAAGACAATGCGTATTTGCGCTTAGGGGAATATGGCTATGAGTTTGGCTTACTCACACAAGATGAATACGATAAGATTCTAAAAGATAAGCAAGACATTGTTAGGATACTAGAGTTTCTTACACATAATTTTATTACGCCTAGCAAGGTAAATAAAGAACTCTTAGATTCATTAGGATTAAAGGGCATTGGCGATAAAGCTTCACTCTTACAGCTTCTTGGTATCAATGAGATAAATTCTCAAGCCCTTGAGGGACTTTGCAAACATTTTGGATTGGATCTTACAGATGTAAGTTTGCAAGCCAAAGAACAGGCATGTATAGAATCTAAATATGCAAACTATATCACTAAGCAACAAGATTCTATTAATAATATGGAGCAAATGCTACAAGTTGAGATTCCAAAAAACTTCGAATTTGACACAATCCCAGGGCTTAGTCTTGAAGTGATTGAAAAGCTAAAAAAATTTAATCCAAAATCTCTTTTTGAAGCAAGTGAAATTAGTGGTATTACGCCCGCTAGTCTTGATGTATTGCATTTATATATTCATTTGCACACCAAAAAGGGGTAAGCACAAGAGGCATAATACACGCTTTACAGAGGTTTAAATCTCTGTAAAAGGCATTTGTAGGGCTTGTGCAGTTTTTGATCGTTGAGTATTGAACGCAGCGATATTTTGCTCAAGCGTGTTTTTGTAAGAAGGAATCATTTCTTTGAGTTTGTCATAGTTTTTGTTTATTTGCGTTAAAAAGCATTTTTCTAGCAATTCAAGAATAACATCAACAGAGATAGAAGCCCCAGGTGAAGCTCCAAGCACTGCTGCTAGAGATTTATCAGCAGAGACAACAACTTCAGTCCCAAACTCTAAGAAACCTCTACCCTGTGGATTTTTTTTGATAATTTGCACCCTTTGCCCTGCAAGTTTTAGATCCCAATCTTCTTCTTTTGCACTTGGCATATAAAACTCTAATTTTTCCACACGCCCTTTTTTGCTCAAAAAGACTTGACGCACAAGGTATGCAGTAAGTGGAATATTATCAATCCCAGCTTGTAGCATAGGTATGATGTTATTCCATCGTGCAGAGAGTGGGAAATCTAAAAGGCTACCACTTTTTAAGAATCTCGTGTTAAAACCAGCATAAGGTCCAAACATTAACTCTTTTTTGCCATCAATAATTCTTGAATCTAAATGAGGAACAGACATAGGTGGATCGCCTACAGAAGCTTTACCATAGACTTTTGTAGCGTGTTTATCAATAAGATCTTTGTTGTTACACATAAGCCATAAACCGCTTACAGGAAATCCTCCATAACCGCGCCCTTCAGGTATCCTGCTTTTTTGAAGTAGTGGGAATGCACCACCACCAGCGCCCAAAAAGACAAAATCCGCTTGGACTTTTTTGCGTATATCATTTTTTGTATCAGTGATTTGTAATTCCCAGCCTTTAGAGCTTCGATTAAGGTCTGTTACTTTGTGTGAGAGGAAAATGTCTATCCCATCTTGTTTTGCAAGATTGTTTTTGAGTTGGGTTACGATGGCACCAAAATTTACATCACTACCGCTATCTATAAATGTTGCTGCAACAGATTGATTAGGATCTCGACCTTGCATGACAAGTGGCACCCATTGTGCGATTTGGTCTTTGTCTTGGGAGAAAAGCATATTTTTATAAAATGGAGATCGACGCAAGGCTTCAAATCTATCTTTGAGAAATATAACATTAGAATCTGCTACAAAGCTTAAGTGTGGCAGTGGATTAATAAAGCTTTTTGGTGTATCAAGAAGGTTTTTTTTGACACAATATGCCCAAAATTCCTTGCTAAGTTCAAATTGTTGATTAATTTTTAGGGCTTTTGTGATATTAATTGAGCCATCTTTTTGGCGTGGTGTGTAATTAAGTTCACATAAGGCTTGATGTCCGGTTCCAGCATTATTCCACGCCATACTGCTTTCTAGTCCCACGTCATCAAGCATTTCATAGATATGTATTTGTAGTGATGGTTGCAGTTCTTTGAGGATTGTAGCGAGAGTAAAACTCATAATCCCACCACCAATTAGTGCTATTTGAGTTTGTTCATTCATTGGTTATCTCCATGATTGTTGTATATAACTGAAATTTATACTAAAGATCATTTATTTTAGGTTAATACACTCTAATTTTATTATGCGATATTTACAAAAAGTAAAAATCAAACATAAGGATTAGGGATTCTGTTCAATTAATATCAGAAAAAGTTTGTATAGGCTCGCACAAAGTGAGAAAACATAAATTCCAATAAGTGCGTATCGGTGATTTGTAAGGCTTGTAAGATCGATAAGCTTATTACCAATGGCAACACCAATCATCGCACAAATACCTACAATCAGTCCCTTATGCCAATCAATAAGATCTTGATTATAGAGTGAAAGTGATCCAGATATGGATGCAAAGACAATAAAAAAAAGAGCAATAGGCACAACTTTTTTAGAATCTAGCCCAAGAAAATAGGCAAGAAGTGGTCCTATAATCAACCCACCACCGATACCAAGTGAAATTGCAAATATACCTGTTATCGCCCCTACACCAACCATTACAAGCTTTTGTTGATTAGGATCCTTGATAGGAGGATTAGAATTGGCAGTGGTTTTAGTATTAAAAATATATTTTTTGACACTCACAAGGGTAAGAAGAATAAATAATATCAATAAAATCGTGCTATGTATATTGGTAACAATAATTCCACTAAAGCTTGCACCAATAAGTCCCCCAAGTCCTACATAGAATCCAGCACGCAAGTCAAGTTTTTTATGCCAAATATTAAGGATACTCCCAAAAACCGATGAAAAAATCATTTGCACAATAGAAGTGCCTATGGCGTATTCCATACTAATACCAAAACATAACAGGCAAGGCACGATAATCACACCCCCACCGATACCAAAAAAACCAGCAGCAATGCCACTAATAAAACCAATAAGGGCAAATATTCCCTCTTGTATTATGGGATCTAGCACAATCTCTCCTTGTGGTAAGCTTTTAAAGCGTGGATAGTAGCACACCAATCCTTAGTCTGTAGCAATTTTTGAGATCTTTTGGAGAGGTATTAAAGTAGTGGTGGATTAAAAATCTCTCTTGTCAGTCGATTTATGCTATACTTGAGCCCAAAAAGCAAAGGTGGAATTTTGTTTGCTTTTGTTTGTAGTTGGAATCAGGGTAATTTTGGAATCTAGAGAGTTATGGAATGTATGTAGCACTAAATGAGAAATATATTCAAATCACTGTTGAAGATGATAATGTTTTTTTACATAAAGCAATCGCATATGCGGAGAAGTATTTTTCTAAAAGTTATAGACTTTCACGCACAGTGCTTATTTTAGATGATGGTGAGAGATTCAAAAAAGATTATTTGATTAATTGGGCATATCATGCGTGTTTGCAAAATGATCAAAATAACCAAACCACAAACCGAGAAATGCAAGACTTAGAATACCTGCTTGATTTTACATATTTGCCTATTCGTATCAAGATTGTGGGCAAAAATTCTCTCTTGGAGCGGGTAAAGATTTCGTTGCGCATTATTAATGGTGTGCGCGTAATGCTTAAAATGAGTAAGTCTAATGCAACGGCAAAGCGCTATATTGCTACGTTGTTTGATGAATATTACTTGGGTTGTGATCGTGATGAGATTTATTTGGATAGCACAAAGCCATATTTTTGGGATAGTATCATTAATCTTGTAAGCTTTAAAGTGATTCATAATGTTATTTTGGATTTTGATTATGAGAGCTTTAAAAATCGTGGTGGTATGGGTGGTTTTGGCGATAGTTTTCTTACAGATAAAGAACGAGAATTGCGCTATAGTTATATGATTTTAGAATCTCATTATCAAGATGATTTTGAGGTTGTTAAAAAGCGTTATTTGCAACTTGCCAAAGAATATCACCCTGACAATGTTTTTGGGCAAGATTCTGAAGTGATTGAGAGTTATAGTGAGCGTTTTAGAACTATACAAGAGGCGTATGAAAAGATTCGCAATACTTTGAGGATAGCTTCATAAAGCTTAGTATCGATACCAAGAGTTGTGTGCTTAGACCTTAATCTAAGCGCTCTTTGTTCATTGTTTTTGTGTGTTCTCCATAGATTCTATAATTAATCTGCCACCAAGAAAGCTTAGTGTAATTTTGTATGAATTGTTTTTTAGATTCTGGGATTATAAAACTTTCTTGAGGTATGATAATACCATTTTTTGTGATGTATCTAAATCCTGTATCCAATCCAAGTGGATATATACCATCTTTGTCAATCCATACTGCTTCATTATATGCAAATACATATGTATCCTTGGCTTTTGTATCAAAGAGATTTCTTCCTCCAAGCGAAAGAAAATCATATTCTTGGAGGCTTAGAGCATAGAGTGTAGGAAATATATCTTTATGTGATCCTAGAGTATCTGGATTAAAATCTAAATCCTTAGCAATAGTTGTAGGGATATAGAGATAAAATGGTACAGAATGATCAAGTGCAATATTTGCACCTTGTTTCATATCACGACACAGATGATCACCACTTGCCCCAATGATGACATTATCTTTGAGCATAGGATTGTGTCGTATAGTACTCACAAAGTTTCCAAAGGCATCACTTGCGTATGTGAAGGCTTCTGCGGCAAGATATACCCTTTGTGGATCTTTGGAAGTAAAAAGTGGCATTACAGAATCTAGTGCATATTTTGGTGTCTTAAAGCTTTTTGGTGTCGCAAATGGAGGGTGATTGGAAATTGTGAGTATTATAAAAAAAGTAGGCTTCTTTGTTTCCAAAAGAATCTCTGTAGCAAGAGCAAAAGCATATTCATCAGCATTACCAAATGCCCAAGCATTAGCTTTACTTTGTGGATAGTGTTGTGCGATATAACTACTATCATAGATAGCATCTGCACCTAAGGTCATAAGATAATCCCCAAGGTTATACCAATTTTGATTACCAGAAGTGATAAAGACAACATCATATCCTGCTTGTTTATACACATCAATAGGTGTAAGTGGAAGTTTGGTGTTTTTGGCGGTGCTAAGGGAGATTGTAGAATGCGGTGCTATAGGCAATAATAACCCAAATGATGCAGCAGTATGATTCCCACCTGATAAAAACTTTGTAAAGACAAAATCATTTTGTCCCTTATGTTTAGACATACCACTCTCAAAATATGGACGAAAACCTCCAAGCATATCAAAATGCTCCGCATTATCCAATGCTAACATATTGAGTGCAAAACTCTCCATTAAAACTGCGACAACATGTGGAGAAGTCTTTGATAAATGCGTAGAATGCATATGAGAATCTTGTGTAGATTGTGTGGCGGGTGTTAGGGTTTGTGTGAGAGTGAGTGAATCTAAAGGTTTAGTTACTCCTTGTGTATGCGTAAAAAAGATAGGAAATGTTTCTTGTTGCAGTGTAATCCCTTCTGAAAGTGTCACAGGCTCAAAATGCACAGCATTGTTATAATGCACATATGCGTAATGCAAGGCTAAAATTGGGTTTATAATAAGGTGGTTTAGGCTTTGGTGTTGGGTTGTGTTGATGGTGTTTTCTTTGAGTGGTTGTGTCCCCACAGACCCTCTAATCCCAAAAATTACAACAAGAAGCGTAAAGATATGTAATAATATAAGTGTGCGGATATGCAATGTTGGTATTGTAAGGTTTATAATCTTTTTACTTATCTTTACACAAATAAAGCTATATAACACACAAGCAAGTAAAATAAGTATTACAGGATAGTCTTGCCATATAATTTTTAAGATCGCTAATGTATCATCATCTTTGATACCAAAAATGAAGACATCAATTTTTGTATGATATGTCTTGTAATAATAAAAATTCCCAATAGCACTAAAACATACAAGGAAACTAATAAGTGCGATATAACTTAAGACAATTGTATGTCCTATACCCCCCCCCTTAGTAGTATAAGCAGTATTGTGTGTAGAATATTTTGTTTTTACAAACACTAAAGCTTGTAAAATATATACAAGAAGCAAAAGAGCTGCAATACCCATACAGACTATGCGAAAATCAAGCCTACTACCCATTTCATGCATAATCCATAGATCTTGCGTCAAAGCTTGTGGGACAAAGACTACTTGCATGACTGCACGCATAGTCAAAAAGCTAAGCATATAAACACAAACAAGACCCCAACCCACAATAACTACATTGCTTCCTTGTAAGTTCTTGTGTGTGCTAGTTTTCATTGCACACATTCTTTGTATGTTTGCTTATCTGTAGGATAGAGTATCCTACCACAATGTGGGCATGTAATAATAGAATTTTCATCACAAAGCACTTCGGCATATGTGCAATCATTTAATCGTATAAAACAACCACCACAAGCTTGTTTAAAGACAGGCACTACACTTGTATTTTTTGCCCAACGACGAATCTTCTCATAAAAGGCAATACTTTTGATATCTGATTGTGCAATAATGCTTTGTTTTTGTTTAAAGATTTCTTGTTGTTCTTGTTTGATAGATTCTATTGCACTTTTTGTAGATTGTTCTAGTTCTGCAATAGTAGAATCTAGTTTTATACTATTTTCTTGTAATTGTGTGATTTGTTGATGTTTTGCTTTTTGTATTGTTTGGAGTCGTTGGATTTGTTCATTAGCCAGAGTAAGGTTTTCTTTTGCAATGTCTTCTTCTACACTTAATGCACGCAATTCTTTTTCATTACGCACTTCTTGTTGTTTTTTATTAATATCTTCTAATCGTGTAGCACTATCATGAATGAGACGATCATTTTGTTGGATTTCATACTGAAGTTGTTTGGTTTCTTCTTGCAGTGTTTGTATGGTATGTAGTAGAGAATTCTTTTGTGCTATGTTAGCATCTAGTTCTTTACGCACTTGTGCAATCTTTGGCTCTAAGTCATCAATTTGCTTATCAAGATTTGCAATTTGGATAAGTGATTGTAAATGTTTATTCATTGAAAGTCCTTTGTGTTAAATGTGTGCAATAGGATTTTTATAGTCTGTAATTATAGCTTGA
>NZ_FZPO01000073.1 GCF_900198655.1 Helicobacter equorum
AAAAGAAGGGATTCATTGTGGGTCCTTTAAGCCATTTTGGCAGTGTTTTGCTTTTGTGCGGATTGTAGCAAGATGGATTTGATGATTAGATTCTAACATATCACGCGCGTTTTCTTCATGATAGAGATGATATGCAATACCAGCAAATTTTAAACGCCTCAAAACTCCACCATTAAATAAAAATCGTGCTACAAACTCACTATCTTCGCGTCCCCACCCAATAAAATCTTGATTAAATCCATTGATCGCCTCACAATCGCGTTTATAAAAGCTCATATTGCACCCACGAATACCCTTGATAAAGTCCTTTTTGGCAAAAAACTTAGAATCTACTTTTGAGTTTTGATACACACACTTTGCTAGGATCTTGCAAGATTTTGCTTTGAATCCTCCATGTCCAAAGGCATATGTATATGCATCGTCTTGATTATGTTGCTTGTTTTTGAGGATTGTTTGTGAGGTATTAGAATCCAAAATCACACGTGAACCTTGCAAACAAACTTTTGGTTTGGCAAAGGCTATATGATCGCGCACAAACGATGGATGCACAATCATATCTCCATCGATGATAATGATGTATTCACCTTGTGCTGCATTGATTGCGCGATTGCGAATTTGACTTAGACGAAAGCCTCTATCTTCTTGCCAAATATGTTTAAGTGGGCAAGGGAAGTCCGACATATAGGCTTTGATAAGTTCTCTTGTGTCTTCTTTGCTTCCATCATCGGCAACAAGCACTTCAGTAGGCAATGTGTGTAGATGTTTTATGGAATCTAGCACTAAAGCTAAGCGTTCTTTTTGGTTGTAGGTAGTAATAATAAGTGAAACACTACGCGGTGGGGTTATTTGATTTTCATAAAGTTTCATATATTTAAAAAACACGCCAAGCGCATTGCACACGGAAATAATAAAGCCTCTGTATCCATACAAAAACCCTTTTTGTAGCACATAGTTTTTTACAAAACTCCAACCTCCGCGAATGATAGCCTTAAGCGGACTTGCGATTTTGTGTGTGTGTTGCTCTGCCCACAGGCTAGAGTAGCGTTGCAGCTTTTCAAGCAAATGTGTGATGTCTCTAAACGCGTAATGTGTAAGTCCAGAATCTAGCTTGATAAATCGTGCATCTTTTGGCACGATGATACTTTCATGCACGACATTATTATTAAAGCACGTATATTCTTTGTGAAAGATTCGTGTTACAAAATCAGGATACCACCCGCAAGCCTTTATCCATTT
>NZ_FZPO01000027.1 GCF_900198655.1 Helicobacter equorum
TGGCGCGTATATCGATTATTATTCGCTTTGCAAGAATCTCCGCACCAACCAAAATACATCTTTTTCTCAACGCCCAATAGTGCGAAAAGGTGATAGTGTCCAAGCGGGGCAGGTGATTGCTGATGGTCCAAGTATGGATAGCGGTGAGTTAGCGCTTGGAAAAAATATTCGCGTGGCTTTTATGCCTTGGAATGGATACAACTTTGAAGATGCGATTGTAGTAAGTGAGCGTCTTATCAAAGAAGATACCTTTACCTCTGTGCATATTTATGAAAAAGAAATTGAAGCGCGTGAATTAAAGCATGGAACAGAGGAGATTACTTCAGATATTCCCGGTGTCAAAGAAAGCGAGATAGCACATCTTGATGAAAGTGGTATTGTGCGCATTGGGACATATGTTTCTCAGGGTATGATTTTGGTGGGTAAGGTCTCACCAAAAGGTGAAGTTAAACCTACGCCAGAGGAGCGATTGTTACGCGCTATTTTTGGCGAAAAAGCCGGGCATGTTGTTAATAAATCTTTGTATTGCCCTCCTTCTTTAGAAGGTGTGGTGGTAGATGTAAAAATCTTTACTAAGAAAGGCTATGAAAAGGATTTAAGAGCCATTAGTGCTTATGAACAAGAAAAATCTGTGTTAGATATTGAACATCATGATAGACTAACAATGCTAAACCAAGAAGAGATGGTGAGAATCTCTACAATGCTTTCTAAACAAAAACTTGTGAGTGATGCGAGCATTGGCGATAAACAATTCAAACAAGGGCAAAATATTCCTAAAGAAGATCTTGCAAATATTAATCGTTTTGCGCTTAATACATTGATCAAAAGTTATTCCAAAGAGATGCAAGTGAAATATGAACAAATCAAAGCAAACTTCTTAGAACAAAAGAAAGCTTTGGGTGAGGAACACGAGGAGAAACTTTCGATTTTAGAAAAAGATGATATTTTACCAAGTGGCGTTGTCAAGCTTGTAAAAATCTACATTGCAACAAAACGCAAACTCAAAGTGGGCGATAAAATGGCGGGGCGACATGGAAACAAAGGTATCGTTTCTAATATCGTGTCATTGGTAGATATGCCTTATACCAAAGATGGTGAGCCTGTGGATATTATTCTAAATCCACTTGGTGTGCCAAGTCGTATGAATATCGGACAGATTCTTGAAGTGCATTTAGGGCTTGTAGGTAAGAATCTAGGTAGGCAGATTGAGGATATTTTCACGCAACAAAGCCAAGCATGGATTAAAGATTTGCGTAACAAAATGCTTGAAATCTCTGAGGTTGTAAATACCGATAATCCAATTGCTACAGAATTTTTGAAAAAGCTTTCTGATGAAGAATTGCTACTATATGCCAAGGATTGGAGCAATGGTGTAAAATTTGCTATTCCGGTTTTTGAAGGCATTGAACAAGAACGTTTCAATAAGCTTTTTGAGCTTGCAAAAATTGATATGGATGGCAAAACTGAACTATATGATGGTAGAACAGGTGAAAAGATGATTGAGCGTGTGAATGTGGGATACATGTATATGCTTAAGCTTCACCATCTTGTTGATGAAAAAGTGCATGCACGAAGTACAGGACCATATAGTCTTGTAACCCAACAGCCAGTGGGTGGTAAGGCACTTTTTGGTGGACAAAGGTTTGGTGAAATGGAGGTGTGGGCATTAGAGGCTTATGGTGCAGCTCATACACTTAAAGAAATGCTTACTATCAAATCTGATGACACAGAAGGCAGAAAGGATGCTTACAAAGCTATCACAAGAGGTGAGCGTGTAGGCGAATCAAAGATTCCAGAAACATTTTATGTTTTGGCAAAAGAACTTCAATCGCTTGTGCTTGATGTAAAAGTGTATGGTGATGAAGTCGATGAAGGTGGTATGCCTAAGCCATTGGTTATCAAGGAAGATGATCGTCCTAAAGATTTTAACGCATTTCAGCTTGTTTTGGCAAGTCCAGAGAGCATACGATCTTGGAGTCGTGGCGAAGTCAAAAAACCAGAAACCATCAATTACCGCACTCTAAAGCCAGAGCGTGATGGATTGTTCTGCGCAAAAATTTTTGGTCCTGTGAGAAATTATGAGTGTCTTTGCGGAAAATACAAAAAAATGCGCTACAAAGGCATGGTGTGTGAAAAATGTGGTGTTGAAGTTACAGAATCTAAAGTAAGACGCTATAGAATGGGACATATTGAACTTGTAGCACCTGTGGCGCATATTTGGTACGTAAGCTCATTGCCAAGTCGTATAGGTACATTGCTTGGTGTCAAGATGAAAGATCTTGAGCGTGTATTGTATTATGAAGCATATATTGTAAAAGATCCTGGTGAGGCATCATATGATAATGAAGGCACAAAACCTATCATGAAATATGATGTTTTGAATGAAGAACAATATCAAAACATTTATCAACGCTTTGGGGATAAGGGCTTTGTAGCACAAATGGGTGCCGAGGCAGTGCGAGATTTGCTTGAGCAGTTGGATTTGGTGGATTTATTACAGAGATTGCGTGAGGAGGCGAGATCTACAAACTCTGAGGCTAAGAAGAAGACTATTGTGAAACGCCTTAAAGTTGTAGAAAGTTTCATTAACTCTGGTAATCGTCCAGAATGGATGATTCTCACTGCGCTTCCTGTGCTACCGCCAGATTTGCGCCCACTTGTGGCACTCGATGGTGGAAAATTTGCAGTAAGTGATGTGAATGATTTGTATCGTCGTGTGATCAATAGAAATCAACGCCTTAAACGACTTATCGAGCTAGATTCACCAGAGATTATTATCCGCAATGAAAAGCGTATGCTTCAAGAAGCAGTAGATGCACTCTTTGATAATGGCAGAAATGCAAATGCCGTGAAAGGGGCAAATAAGCGTCCGCTTAAATCGCTTTCAGAAAATATAAAAGGTAAGCAGGGAAGATTCCGTCAGAATCTACTTGGAAAACGTGTGGATTTTTCTGGACGAAGTGTTATTGTCGTAGGTCCAAACTTGCGTATGGATCAATGTGGTTTGCCAAAAAATATGGCATTAGAGTTGTTTAAACCGCATTTGTTCGCAAAACTTGAAGAAAAAGGTTATGCTACCAATCTTAAACAAGCAACCAAAATGATTGCACAAAAAAATAATGAGGTTTGGGAGTGTTTGCAAGAGATTGTCGAGGATTATCCAGTGCTTTTAAATCGTGCACCGACGTTACATAAGCAATCTATCCAAGCTTTCCATCCAAAACTTATTGATGGTAAGGCTATTCAGCTTCATCCGCTTGTGTGTTCAGCGTTTAACGCGGACTTTGATGGTGACCAAATGGCTGTGCATGTGCCTCTTTCTCAAGAGGCGATCGCAGAATGTAAGGTGCTTATGTTAAGTTCTATGAATATTTTGCTCCCCGCTAGTGGTAAGGCAGTAACCGTTCCTAGCCAAGATATGGTTTTGGGACTTTATTATTTGTCTTTAGAGAAAAAGGGTGCTAAGGGTGAGCATAAAATATTCTCAAATGCACAAGATGTGATGGTTGCTATTGATTTAGGAGAGCTAGATATTAATGCTAAGATTCGTGTTTCTTATGAACGAAGGATTATAGAAACTACCGCAGGTCGTATGATTGTTAGTTCTATCTTGCCGGATTTTGTGCCACTTAATCTTTGGAATAAAGTGCTCAAAAAACAAGATATTGGTGTGCTTGTAGATTATGTCCATAAGCATGGTGGATTAGGTATTGCCGCTACTTTCCTTGATAATTTAAAGAATCTTGGATTTAAGTATGCGACAAAAGCAGGTATTTCGATTTCTGCACCTGATATCATCACGCCTGACAAAAAACAAACAATGATTGATGAGGCGCGCGCAAGTATTCAATCTGTGCAAAGAGTGTTTGATACAGGAAATATAACCGCACAAGAACGCCATAATAGGATTGTTAATATTTGGACACGCACAAGTGATGAAATGGGTAAAATTCTAGCTCAAAAAATCAAAGAGGATAAACAAGGTTTTAACTCTATTCATATGATGGCGGATTCTGGTGCACGCGGTAGTGCAGCACAGATACGACAGCTCTCGGCTATGCGTGGCTTGATGACTAAGCCAGATGGCACAATTATCGAGTCGCCTATTACCTCAAACTTTAAAGAGGGCTTAAATGTTCTTGAGTATTTTAATTCTACGCATGGTGCGAGAAAAGGTCTTGCGGATACTGCGCTTAAGACAGCAAATGCTGGGTATTTGACAAGAAAACTTATAGATGTGAGTCAAAATGTTAAGGTAACAATTGAAGATTGTGGCACGCATGAAGGGGTTGAGATTTCAGATATTACCATTGGTGGATCGCTTGTAGAATCTTTGCGCGAGAGTGTGCAAGGTAGAGTGTTGGCACGAGATGTGATTGATCCAATTACAAATGAGATTCTCTTTAGCGAGGGTGTACTCATTGATGAAGAGATGGCATTGCGCATAGATGAAGCAGGTGTGAAAAATGTAACAATTCGCACTCCTGTAACATGTAAGGCGCCAAAGGGTGTTTGTGCTAAGTGTTATGGGTTAAACCTTGGAGAATCCAAAATGGCAAAACCTGGCGATGCAGTTGGGGTATTGGCAGCACAAAGTATCGGTGAGCCTGGAACGCAACTAACGCTAAGGACTTTCCATATTGGTGGGACTGCAAGCACAAGCCAAGAAGATGATACGATCATAGCAAATAAAGAAGGTTTTATTCGGTATTACAATATTAAAACCTTTAAAGACAAAGAGGGTAGACATATTGTGGCTAATAGACGTAATGCCGCAGTATTGCTTGTGGAACCTAAGATTAAAGCACCATTTGATGGTGTCGTGCATATCGAAAATGTCCATGATGAAGTTGTTATCACAATTGTTGGTGATAAAGATAAAGTTCATTACAATTTGCGAAAAGATGATATTGCCAAGAAAAATGAGCTTGCTGGTGTTACTGGTAAGGTTGATGGTAAGCTCCTTATTCCACATGATAGTGGCTACAAGGTAAATGCTGGTGGTAGTATCGTGGATATTATCAAAGATAGCTGGAATGTGCCACATAGGATTCCATATGGTAGTGAGCTTAAAGTGGCTGATAATGCTCCAATTGCTTGCAAAATAGAAGCTAAAGAGAAGGGAATTGTGAAGTATTATTTCCTTAACTCTGATACTTTGGAGCGCAAACGAGATGTCAAAAAAGGTATGGTGATTGATGAAAAAGGTGTATTTGCAGTGATTGCAGATGAGAATGATAGAGAATCTACGCGCCATTATATTGCACGAGATTCTAAGATTCTCATCGATGATAATAGTGCTGTAGATGTAGATAGCATCATCGCCGAACCTGTCAATAATGAAAATGTTGTGGTGGCAAAATGGGATTCTTATATCAACCCAACGATTGCGGAGGTAGCAGGTAGGGTAGAATATAGAGATATTATTTCTGGCATTACAGTAAACGAACAAGAAGATGCGATGACAGGCACAAAGATTTCTGTTGTGAGTGAGTATATTCCTGCGGATAAAAAGCCTGCTATTGTGGTAATTGATAAGGCTGGTAAGGAGCATTTCTATCCATTAGAATCTAACACAACTATTACTATCCAAGATGGTGCAATGGTTGAAGAAGCAGAACTTTTGGCAAAAACACCTAAAGCATTAGTAAAATCTAAAGATATTACCGGTGGTTTGCCACGCGTTTCAGAACTTTTTGAAGCAAGAAAGCCAAAGGATATCGCGATACTTTCAGAAATTGATGGCGTTGTAAGCTTTGGTAAAGCAATAAGGGGTAAAGAAAGAATCATTGTTACTGCAGATGATGGTCGCGTAGCTGAATACCCTGTAGATAAAAATAAGAGAATCCTTGTGCGTGTTGGTGAATTTGTCCATGCGGGCGAAGCTATGACAGATGGCGTAGTTTCAAGTCATGATATTTTGCGAATCTCTGGTGAGAAAGCTTTACACAAATATATCGTAAGTGAAGTGCAACAAGTTTATCGCAGACAAGGTGTAAATATCGCTGATAAGCACATCGAGATTATCGTTTCACAAATGTTACGACAAGTGAAGATTATCGATAGTGGTGATACGAAGTTTATCGATGGGGATTTGATTAGTAAGCGCCACTTTAAAGAAGAAAATGATCGAATTTTGAAACTTGGCGGAGAACCAGCGATTGCGGAACCGGTATTGCTTGGTATCACAAGGGCAGCTATAGGCAGTGATTCTGTAATTTCAGCGGCATCATTCCAAGAGACCACAAAAGTCTTGACAGAAGCAAGTATCGCAGCAAAAACAGACACGCTTGATGATCTAAAAGAAAATGTTGTGCTTGGTAGAATGATTCCAGTGGGAACCGGTCTTTACCACCATAAAAAGTTCAAATATAGCATCGATGAGGTAAAAGAGAGTTAATGTTGGCTCTCTAAGATAAATAAAAGTTTTGGTGGGCTATAATCCCACCATTTTTTACATTACTTTAGGAAAGGATATACGTGCCAACTATCAATCAGTTAATTCGGAAAGAGAGAAAAAAAGTTCTTAAAAAAACTAAGTCACCAGCATTGCTAGAATGTCCACAGAGAAGAGGCGTCTGCACTCGTGTGTATACAACTACTCCAAAAAAACCAAACTCTGCACTTAGAAAAGTAGCAAAGGTAAAACTCACATCTAAGTTTGAAGTCATTAGTTATATACCAGGGGAGGGGCATAACCTTCAAGAGCACTCTATTGTGCTTGTGCGTGGTGGTCGTGTAAAAGACTTACCTGGTGTGAAATATCATATCGTTCGTGGTGCTTTGGATACAGCGGGTGTTGCCAAGAGAACTGTTTCGCGCAGTAAGTATGGTGCAAAAAAAGCCAAGAGTGGCGCTGATAAAAAATAAATCACTTAAGGAAGGTTTTATATGAGAAGAAGAAAAGCTCCTGTTAGAGAGGTTTTGGGCGATCCTATCTATAATAACAAAGTAGTAACAAAGTTTATTAACAAAATGATGTACGATGGTAAGAAAAGTGTGAGTGAAAAAATCATCTATGCCGCTTTTGATAAAATTGAAGAAAAAAGTGGTGAAAAAGGAATTGAGGTTTTTGAAAAAGCTTTGGAAAAAGTCAAACCACTTGTAGAAGTGCGTAGTCGTAGAGTGGGTGGTGCTACATATCAAGTGCCAGTAGAAGTTCGCCCTGCTAGACAGCAATCACTTTCTATCCGATGGATTTTAGAAGCTACAAGGAAGCGTAATGAACGCACTATGGTAGAAAGATTGGCAAACGAATTGATGGATGCAGTTAATGATAGAGGCGCTGCATTTAAGAAAAGAGAAGATGTGCATAAAATGGCAGAAGCCAATAAAGCATTTGCACATTATCGTTGGTAATATGAGTTTAAGGACTAGATATGGCGAGACAAACTCCACTAAATAGAATTAGAAATATAGGTATTGCGGCGCATATTGACGCCGGTAAGACAACAACTTCAGAGCGAATCTTGTTTTATACTGGGGTTAGCCACAAAATTGGTGAAGTGCATGATGGTGCTGCGACAATGGACTGGATGGAACAGGAAAAAGAAAGAGGTATTACTATTACTTCTGCTGCAACGACTTGTTTTTGGAAAGATTATCAAATAAATCTTATTGATACTCCCGGACACGTGGATTTTACCATTGAAGTAGAACGATCTATGCGTGTGTTGGATGGTGCTGTAGCAGTGTTTTGTTCTGTAGGTGGTGTGCAACCACAAAGTGAAACCGTTTGGAGACAAGCCAATAAATATGGTGTGCCAAGAATGGTGTTTGTCAACAAAATGGATAGAATTGGAGCAAATTTCTATAATGTTGAAACACAGATTAAACAACGTTTAAAGGCTAATCCAGTACCGGTTAATATACCAATTGGAGCAGAAGAAAATTTTAAGGGTGTAGTGGATCTTATTGGCATGAAAGCCATTGTTTGGAATGATGAATCTATGGGTGCTAAATATGACATAGAAGATATTCCAGCAGATCTTATGGATAAGGCACAGGAGTATCGCGAAAAACTTCTTGAATCTGTGGCAGAGCAAGATGAAGTGCTGATGGAAAAATATCTTGGTGGCGAGGAACTTAGTATTGAGGAAATTAAAAAAGGTATTAAAGCTGGTTGTCTTAATATGAGTCTCATTCCTATGCTTTGTGGTTCTAGCTTTAAAAATAAAGGTGTACAAACACTTTTAGATGCAGTGGTAGATTTTCTTCCTGCACCTACAGAGGTTGCAGAAATTAGGGGTATTAATCCTAAAGATGAGAGTGAGATTAGTGTAGAATCTAGTGACAAAGGTGCGTTTGCTGGTCTAGCATTTAAGATTATGACCGATCCATTTGTGGGACAACTTACATTCGTGCGTGCTTATAGAGGTATGTTAGAATCTGGAAGCTATGTATTAAACTCTACCAAAGGTAAAAAAGAGCGTGTTGGTAGACTTTTAAAAATGCATTCAAATAAGCGAGAAGACATTAAAGAAATTTATGCCGGTGAGATTTGTGCCTTTGTGGGCTTAAAAGACACACTTACTGGGGATACATTGTGTGATGAAAAAGAGCCGGTTATTTTGGAGAGAATGGAATTTCCAGAGCCAGTGATTCAAATTGCAGTTGAACCGAAGACAAAGGCAGACCAAGAAAAAATGTCCATTGCTTTAGGGAAGCTTGCTGAAGAAGATCCAAGCTTTAGAGTAAGCACACAAGAAGAAACAGGGCAGACTCTCATTGGTGGTATGGGAGAATTACATCTAGAGATTATTGTTGATAGATTAAAAAGAGAATTCAAGGTTGAAGCGGAAGTAGGGCAACCTCAAGTTGCATTTAGAGAGACAGTGCGTAGTGCAGTTGAGCAAGAATGCAAATATGCTAAACAATCTGGTGGTAGGGGACAATATGGACATGTCTTTATTCGCTTGGAGCCAAAAGAGCCTGGTAGTGGATATGAATTCATAAATAATATCAGTGGTGGTGTGATTCCAAAAGAATATATCCCTGCTGTGGATAAGGGTATCCAAGAAGCTATGCAAAATGGTGTTTTAGCAGGGTATCCTGTGGTGGATTTCAAAGTTACATTATATGATGGAAGTTATCACGAAGTGGATTCTTCGGAAATGGCATTTAAGATTGCTGGATCTATTGCATTTAAAGATGCGTGTAGGAAGGCTAATGCAGTGTTGTTAGAGCCACTTATGAAAGTAGAAGTGGAAGTTCCAGAAGAATATATGGGTGATGTGATAGGGGATTTAAATCGTAGAAGAGGACAAATAAATTCTATGGATGATCGCATGGGACTTAAAATTGTGAATGCTTTTGTACCATTGGCTGAAATGTTTGGATACTCTACGGATTTGCGTTCTGCAACACAAGGGCGCGGTACTTATACAATGGAATTTGACCATTATGGAGAAGTTCCTAATAATATTGCTAAAGAGATTATGGAGAAACGCAATTCCTAGATTCTCTTATGCATCTTTGACTCATGACATCTCTAAAGCTTGCAAAAGGATTAGAGATGTATCCTGTTTGTCTAGTTAGTTATTGTGTGTGATATAACAATCCCTCTGCTACTTTTTGAACCTGTGTATTTTGAAATGTCTGATGCATTTGATATGTGGTAAAATCTTGTGTTAATACAATATCTGCAAGTGTGAGTGCAAACTCCATAGCTGTCGCTGGTCCTTGAGAGGTGAGAATATGATCTTCAAAATATACATTCTGATGTATAAAGTTTGAAGTTCTAGTTTTATCTCGCACTTCATGTTGGCATGATGGATAACAGGTAAAATTATTCTTTAACACACCAAAATGTGCCAAAACAATAGGAGAGGCACATAGAGCAGCAATAAGCTTATGTTGTTGATAAAAATCTGTGAGAATCTCTCCTAACTGATGGTGTTGACACATGCGTTGCATATTTTCATAGCCACCTGCAAGCGCAATGCACGCATAATCTTGGTAGCTTTTACTTTCAAGTATATCATCTGTGTATAGTGTAATATTATGTGCGCCTACAACTTTTTTGTGAGATTCTAGTGAGAGAATTTCTATTGGGATTTGGACTCGGCGTAAAATATCCACAATGCTTATAAGCTCAATTTCTTCAAACCCTTTTGCAATTGGCACAATAACTTTTTTCATATAATCTCCTTTCTATGTGTGTAGGAATGCGACATTATACAAAGTTTGGTAAAATGGTCTAAAAATTTAGGAGAGAGCCTAAAGTATGCCACAAACAATCCAAGAAAGCGCTACAGATATTGCACTCGAAGAACCAACGCTATATCAAGTTATACTATTGAATGATGATTGGACAGCGATGGATTTTGTTGTGAGTGTGTTGGTGCAAATTTTTGAAAAAAGTAACGATGAGGCAGTAGAGATTATGCTAAAAATCCACAAAGAAGGTTCTGGGATATGTGGCATATATCCTTATGATATAGCTGAATTAAAGGCAAAGATTACTCTTGATTTGGCAAAAGAAAATGGCTATCCACTTCGCGTAGAAACAAAACAACTTTAAAGGCATGTAATGACACATAATTTACCTCTTATTATTAGTGAAGCAACAGAAATTGCAAAAGAAATGCAACATAATATTTTGACAACAGAACATATTTTTTTGGCACTTTTATATAGTAAAGAAGGTAGCGAGTTTTTGGGGAAGTTTGGTGGCAATGTGAGTGAAATGGCGAGTATCACTTATGCATATCTTAAACGCTACATTCCAAGTGCTCAAAAACTTGATGATATGCCTATACATACACCATCTTTGGAGAGAATCTTTGGATTAATGATGGGACATTTACAAGCACAAGGAAGAAAGAAACAACCTGATATTGGAGATTTTATTGCTGCAGTGCTTGAAGAAAAGCAATGTTATAGCGCTAAGATACTGCATTCTCAAGGCATTGATCGATATTCTGTGCTGACGTATCTGACACAAAAACAAGAGCAAAAAGCCGATAATGGTGAACAAAAACAAGCAAGTTATCTTGCACAATTTGCCAAAAATCTCACACAAGTCGCTATCGATGGGAAAATTGATCCTATCATTGGGCGTAGCGAGGAGATTTTGCGTATTAGTGAGATTTTATGTAGGCGCAAAAAAAATAACCCCGTGCTTATTGGTGAATCTGGAGTGGGTAAGAGCGCAATAGCCGAAGGATTAGCATTAGAGATTAGTAAAAAACGAGTGCCACAAGCCTTGCATAATGCACAGATTTTTATGCTTGATCTTGCTGCTATGGTGTCTGGAAGTAAATATCGTGGCGATTTTGAAAAACGCCTTAAGGGTGTGCTAACTGAACTTGAAGCAATTCCAAATAGTATCGTGTTTATTGATGAGATACACACCATTGTAGGCGCGGGTGCAGCAAATAGCTCAAGTCTTGATGCCTCTAATCTCCTTAAACCCGCTTTGGCTAATGGATCTTTGCGTTGCATTGGTGCGACAACTTTTAATGAATTTAAGCAGACTTTTGATAAAGACAAAGCGCTTTTGAGGCGTTTTTGTAAGGTAGAGGTTAAAGAACCCAGTGTGGAAGATTGCTATAAAATTTTAGAGGGCTTAAAGCCCATTTATGAAAAGTTTCATAATGTCAAATATACAGAATCTGCATTACAAGCTTGTGTAGATCTCTCTCATCGTTATATTACAGATAGGTTTTTGCCCGATAAAGCGATTGATTTGCTTGATGAAAGTGGTGCATATTTTAAGATAAATGCCATAGATTCTATTCCTGTCATCAAACTAAAAGATATTGAACTCATTATCTCAAAGAGTGTGCATATCCCAAAAACGCAAGTCAATCGTGATGAAAGCAAAGTGCTTAAAAATTTAGAAAAAATGCTAAAAAAACGCATTTTTTCACAAGATAAGGCAATTACAGAAGTTGTGCGTGTCATCAAGAAAAATAAAGCTGGTTTAGGTGAATCTAATAAGCCTATTGGAAGTTTTGTATTTGCAGGACCAAGTGGTGTAGGGAAAACAGAGCTTAGTATAGAGCTTGCCAAGGCATTAGGAATTGCATTTGTAAAATTTGATATGAGTGAATATATGGAGTCACATTCCATATCTCGACTTATTGGGGCGCCGGCAGGTTATGTGGGATTTGAGCAAGGGGGATTGCTTGTAGATTCTATACGAAAACACCCTTATTGTGTATTGTTGCTTGATGAGATTGAAAAGGCACATAGCGATATTTATAATGTGCTTTTACAGGTGCTAGATTCTGCAAGTCTGACAGATAATGCAGGTAATAAAGCGGATTTTAAAAATGTCATTGTGATTATGACAAGCAATGCTGGAAGCAAGGAAGGCAACACGCTAGGGTTTAATGCTGACAATAAGGGTAAGAGTGAGGGAGCGATTAAATATCTTTTTTCTCCAGAGTTTCGATCGCGTCTTGATGGAGTAGTGCATTTTAGCACTCTTGGCGTGGAAGAATATCGTTTGATCGCACAAAAATATCTAGAGGATCTTAATCAGAATCTAGCAAGTAAAAATATTGAATTGTTGCCAGATTCTAAAGTACTTCAATACTTAGCAAATCAAAGTGTGGATAATGCTCTAGGTGCTCGTGAAATACGACGATTGATAGATACACAAATTAAGCTACCACTTAGCGATGAAATTCTCTTTGGCAAACTTAAAAAAGGTGGCAAGGTAAAAATTACTATACAACATCAAGCTCTACACTTACAGGTGCTCACCCACTCATAAATGTTTCATGCGATACAAGAAACTTGCGATAAGTTTGGGTTTGAGTAAGGGTATGTGTCGTGCTATTGGTATTGTGTGTATGTGCGTGTTATGCTTTTGGATTAGAGGTTACAGAGTTTAGAATCTACCAAAAGCAATCTCTAGATTCTGTGCGTTATTTGGTGAGTGAAAAATACGATGGAATTCGTGCTGTATGGGATTCAAAATATTTAAAAACCAAGAGAGGTAATCTCATTTATGCACCGCAGTGCTTTTTTGCAACAATTACCACCTTTTGGGCTTGATGGAGAATTATGGATAGGATATGGGAAGTTTTGAAGAGATTCAAGGTCTTGTCAATACCAAACTACATGCGAGCAATGGGCTAGTGCGCAGTATCTTATCTTTGATTTTCTTAGTTGCGGAGTTAGGGGGAGGGATTGCACATTGAGTGAGCATTTGGAAGAGGTGAGAAAATTTATAGATACACATAATCCACCAAATACACATCTTACCGCACAGCACGCTATATGGGTCCAAGACAAAACTGCTTTTGATACATATGTCGATGCTTTTGCGCACCAATCCTCCAAAAATAGGTGCTATTATTACCTATCAATACACAGGTTTTAGCAAAAATGGCATTCCCAAACACACGAGATTTTTAAGGATATATGATGAGTAGGTATTTTCTTATGATTAAGGCTATTTTAAAGCTATGTGGTTAGAATAACCGCTTATCAAAACCCCTATGGAGCCCTAACAATTATGGATAATTCCCTAGATAATGCCTTACTTGCACATTGTGCGAAACAATATGGCACGCCTTTGTATGTATATGATTTTCAATCCATTACCACGCAATTTGAAGCCTTTAAGAACGCTTTTAAGGCACGCAAGTCTCTTATTTGTTACGCCCTAAAGGCAAACTCTAATCTTAGTATCATTAATCATCTTGCTAAGCTTGGTTCAGGTGCGGATTGTGTGTCTATCGGTGAAGTGCGACGCGCAATTATGGCAGGAATCCCTAAGTATAAGATTATTTATAGTGGCGTGGGTAAGCGTGATGAGGAAATACGCGAGGCATTGATGAGTGATATTTTGTTTTTAAATGTCGAAAGCAAGGTAGAATTAGAGCGTATAGAATCTATTGCCAAAGATTTGGGCGTAGTGGCGAGAATCTCTGTGCGTGTTAATCCCAACATCGATGCTAAAACACATCCTTATATTTCCACAGGCTTACATGAAAATAAATTTGGCGTAGATATTCAAAGTGCCAAGCAAATGTATATTTTTGCCAAAAATTCTCCCCACGTAGAGCCGATAGGCATACATTTTCATATAGGTTCACAACTCACGGATTTAGATCCCATTAAGCAGGGTGCCAAAAAAATTGCCGAGCTTACTCATAGCCTTTTGGCACTCAAGATTGATATTCGCTTTTTTGATGTAGGCGGTGGTGTAGGTATTCGCTATACAGATGAGTGTGAGATTTCATTATATGATTATGCACAGGTGATTTTAGATGCATTACGTGGACTTGATGTGACTATTATTTGTGAGCCAGGTAGATATATCGTGGGTAAAAGTGGCGTGCTTGTGAGTAGTGTGCTTTATGAAAAAGATAATGGACACAAGCGTTTTGTTATTGTTGATGCCGCGATGAATGATCTTATGCGTCCAGCCCTTTATGATGCTATCCATACTATACAGATTGTGCAAAAAGATGGTGCAGTATGCCAAGAATCGCAAGAAGCATCGCTACAAACTACCTCTACACAAACTTTTTCACGAGCTGATGTTGTTGGGGCAATTTGTGAATCTAGTGATTTTTTAGCAAAAAATGTTGAGTTGCCACCTTTGGCACATGGTGATATTATTGCATTTGCAAATGCCGGAGCATATGGCTATAGCATGGCACACACTTATAACACAAGGGCACGAGCCCCAGAAGTAGGAGTGTTAGATAACAAAGATTTTCTTATTAAACCTGCCGATCGTTTTGAAGCTATGGTTGCTGATGAGTTGGAAATCTTAGATAAGAGGCGCAGGTTGGTAGTAGATTCTCTAGAAAGTGGGCGATAACATGGCACAACACAATGTCAATGATGATAAGCATTTGCATACATTACGCAAGAGTATTGATGAGGTTGATACACAGATTTTACAATTACTCAAAGATCGTATGAAGCTTGTGCATCAAGTAGGGGTGCAAAAGCACCAAAGCGGTAGTTCTATCTATCGCCCAGAGCGCGAGATAGCGATTGTTGAGCGTTTGAGTGCAGAGCTTGGAGATGAGGATTTTTTGGACAAAAAGGCAGTGAGTGCGATTTATCAAGAGATTTTTGCGATTTCTCGCAATCTTGAAATGCGCCAAAAAGTCGCATTTTTGGGTCCTATTGGGAGTTATACACATCAAGCAGCACGAGAGAGATTTGGTGCGATGAGTGAGTATATCGCGCTAAATACTATTCCAGCGGTGTTTAAGGCACTTGAGCAAAAACGCGTGAAGTATGGTGTTGTGCCTATCGAAAATAATACAAATGGTGTAGTTGGTGCCACTATAGATCATTTAAATAGCTCTGATTTAAAGATTATTACAGAATTGGTGCTTCCTATTCATCATAGCTTTATTTCTAGATGTGAGCATTTAAGCCAACTTCGCAGAATCTATTCCAAAGATATAGCATTTGGGCAATGTAGCGAGTTTTTGAAATCACATAATTTAGATGAATTGGAGTTTATCTCCGTAGATTCGACGGCTAAAGCTGCGCAAATTGCAAGTGAGGATCCACAGAGTGCGGCGATTTGCTCCAAAGTTGCTGCTAAGTTGTATGAGATCCCTATAATGTTTGAAAATATTGAGGATACCCACGATAATCGCACACGCTTTGTGGTGGTGAGTGATTTTGTCAATGCGCCGAGTGGTAATGACAAAACTTCTGTGTTTGCGACTTTACGAAACTATAAGGAAACGGCTGCACTCTTTGGGTTGTTGGAGGATTTTAAACATTTTGGTATTAATTTAACAAAAATAGATTCTCGCCCTATTAAGTCCAAGCATAGTTTTGCCTTTGGCTTTTTTATCGATTTTAAGGGACACTATCTTGATGAAAATATCCAAGCACTTTTTGCAAAGCGCAAAGAAGAATTAAAGTGGCTTGGGAGCTATGTTGCAGGGTTTGATTTTGAGTGAGATGATAAAGGTGAGGAAATGATTGAGTTTTCACCCATTGCTTTAGATGCGCAAGAGATTTTTGGGCAATATATGATGCAAGATAATATCGCGCTTTCTGATATGAATTTTACAAATTGTTTTATGTGGCGTCATGCGCGAGAGATACACTATGCGGTGGTGGAAGGTACGCTGATCATTCAAACCTGCTATCAAGGTAGTGAGCCTTTTGTATTTTTTCCTATAGGCGCATCTTCTACTCCCCACGCATTGCATGTTTTAGAAGTATTAAAGACGCATTATCAAGCACTTGGCTTTGGATTGCACCTTGCTTCACTTAGTAAACAGCAAGCTAGTGCGATAGATTCACATTTTGGTGTGCAGAGCGTGGCAGTGCGAGAAAAATTTGATTATATCTATGATGTGGCAGAGCTTATTGCACTCAATGGGCGAAAATATCACAAGAAAAAAAATCATTTAAATGCTTTTTTGCAAGAATATGGTAATTTTGTGTTTGAGAAAATTAGTGTGCATAATATCCCTGCAATTCTTGAGGCATATGAGAAGTGGTTTGGGGCGAATCCAAATAAAAGTGATGGCTTACGATTTGAATACCTTGGCATACAAGATGCACTAAATGCGTATGAAAATCTAGGGTTACGGGGTGGTGTGATTTTTATTGATGGAAAAGTTGGGGCATTTAGCTTTGGTGAAGTGCTTACGTGTCATTTGGCGTACGAACAAGGTGATCTTACGCAGCTATCAAGCGGAGAATCTTATATAAACAAATCTGGCAAGGTTGCTGTTATGCATGTTGAAAAAGCAGATTCACAATACCGCGGAATCTATCAAGCTATCAATCAGCAAGTGTTACAGCATTGTTTTAGTGATTGTGTGTGGGTCAATCGCGAAGAAGATTTGGGAATAGAGGGACTACGCAAAGCAAAGCAAAGCTATCAACCTGCATTTTTGCTTGAAAAATTTAGGGTTATCATACAAGGATAGATGTGGAGCAGTATCTAGCACTTAGGGCTTCTGCTGGTAGTGGCAAGACTTTTGCCCTAGCTTTGCGCTATGTGTATTTATTGTGTAAGGGTGCTAAGCCTTATGAGATTTTAACGCTCACTTTTACCAACAAAGCCTCGCATGAGATGCGTCATAGAATCTCCCAAAGCCTAAAGAATCTCCTCCAAGACACACAAAATAACACACTTACAGACAATGTATTTTTTAAAGAACTCCAAAAAAATGGTATTACCCAAAGCTTCATACAGCAACACATTGCACGCATTTATGATGAATTTAATCAAACACATACGCGTATTACAACAATAGATTCATTCTTTTATACGATTTTGCAAAAGTTTTGCTGGTATGTGGGTGTGGCAAGTGATTTTAGGATTGGTAGATATACACAAAAAGAGATTTATGAGCGATTTTTACAATCTTTTAGTCCAAATGAATTACGCGATTTTGTGCGATTTTGCGATCAATATTTTGCCACAAACCAAAAGATCCTGAATTTTTTGGATATTTTGTGGCATTATGATGAGCTAGAGGAAGTTTTTTCACGTTTCACCCTAAACACGCCACTAAAGCAAATCACACAAGCCATAGAATCTAAAGTCGCCTTTTTGCAGGCAAAAATTACGAATATCGAGGGGATTAGCCAAAGTGGCATTAATGCTTTTGCAGACACAAAGATAGAAACTCTTGCTACCAAAAAATGGGTGATTGATGGCTCACAATATCATTATTTTAAAAAATTAAAGATTCAATTCCTAGATTCAGAATTTGAAGTGTTGCGAGAGCTACTTAGACAATATTTTTCTTGCAAGGAAAATGAGATTTTTTCGCGTGTGTTTTTATATATTGCAAAATTTAGAACCATAAAAAATACCTATCTTAGTCAGACAAATATTTTGAATTATTATGATATTACATATAAGGTTTTGGAGTTATTATACGCTCATCACGATCGTGCATTTTTTTATTTTCGGCTTGATGATAAGATTATGCATATTTTACTTGATGAGTTTCAAGACACAAGTGTTGTGCAATACCAAATCCTCTTGCCATTGATTGAAGAGATCCTCTCTGGTAGTGGAAGAATCCAAGATCGTAGTGTGTTTATGGTAGGCGATACAAAACAAGGTATTTATGGCTTTAGAGGAGGTTTTAGCGAGGTATTTGACACAATGGTGCAAAGACTTAAGGTCGATGAGTTAGCCTATAATTATCGGTCAAGTAAATATGTGCTGGAGTTTATTAATACGATTTTTGGCACACAATATGGGGCAAGTTATATCCCCCAAAAGCTTAAAAACCAAGATTCACAAGGCTTTGTGTCGGTGCGATTTACAAACACACAAGATTCACAAGCAATGAGTGATGAGGTATGTGAGATTATATATCAAAGTGTGTGCGAATTATTAGAACATGGCGCTAAGCTCGATGAAATTACGATTGTGACCTTTACAAATCAAGAAGTCGAAATGTTGCGCGATTTTCTCAAATTTCGCGATCCTAGTTTGCAAATTATTGTCGAAACCTCACAAAATTTCTTTGATACTTTTCCGTGCAATGTGCTTATCAATGCCTTGTATTATGCTCATACGCAAAATATACTCTATGCATACAATATAGCTAAACTTTTGGGCAAGGAATTGTTTTGGAATCCACCACTTCCTACCTCCGTGACTAATTGCGCACAATATGTTTATGAAGTTATAGAATCTTTACACTTAGGATGTGCAGCAAGTATGCGGTTTTTGGAGCAGACGTGTGAGTATGAAAGCATACAAGATTTTCTTCAAGCCTATGAGTTACTTGAAGTCAATGCACCAAAAGAAAGCTCTTATGGCATTAGGATTATGACTATCCATAAATCTAAGGGATTAGAGTTTAAACACCTTATTGTCAGTGATTCGCTAAAAATGAAGCTTGGCACATCATATAGCAAGATTGTGTATGAATACAAAGGTATTAATTTGGTTAATGCGTATTATGCATATGGTGGGCGAGAAAATATTGATAGTGCTTATAAAACCGCCAGGGATGCCAAAAATACGCTAGATGAGATGGAAAGCCTTAATCAACTCTATGTTGCTTTTACGCGTGCAAAACAAAGCCTTATTGTCGTAGCCAAAAGTGCCAAATCGCGTTTTGAGCGCCTAAATCTTATGCCTTGCACACAAGGGAGTTTAAAATCTAATGAGATTACGCCACATACACCCAAACAAACACAAGTGCTAAAAAATCCTTATACGCCACTTCCAAAGTTTGGAAGACAAGGGGATTTTATGCGTATAGAATCTGATAATGAGCCACAAGAATTTTCTATAGAATCTATCCTCTTTGGGAAGGCATTGCATAGTTATTTTGAGTATTTGTTGGGGAAACAATGCACACCACAAGATCAAGAACAGATGCAACATATCGCGCACAATCTCTATGGCTTTGTGCTTCCGCAACATACACTACAAGTAGTGCAAGATACATTTTTGCGTGCAATCCATAATCAAGAATTTATGGAACTCTACACATCTCACAAGGTGCATACGGAGGTATCATATTTGCATAATGGAAGATTTTTTAGGGTGGATGCTATTTTGCAAGATGATAATGAGCTTATCGTGTTAGATTACAAAAGTTCCCATCTTCCAAGAGATGAGCATTTTACGCAGGTCAAAGAATATGTAGAATTTTTGGGTATGCTAAGTGGTAAGCCTACAAGGGGTTA
>NZ_FZPO01000028.1 GCF_900198655.1 Helicobacter equorum
TTCTTAAAAATCATTTAATGAAACCTTACATTTTGCAACGCACAAATCCCAAAAATACGCTTTTATATTTATGAAAATTACCATTTTCAATCTTTGATTTTTGGGTGTTTATCACAAATTAAAGTAAAGGGGTATTTTAGTGATTAGTCAAACAATGATCGTTTTTCAAGAAGCCAGTATTTTAGATGTTATAAAAAAAATTGAAAAGAACAAAAACGGAGCAGTATTTGTTATTAATGATCATGAGAAAATTGTAGGAGTTATCACAGATGGTGATGTGCGAAGGTATATCATAAATCAGGGTGAAAGCTTTAGTATTCACACACCTATTTTCACATTGCTACAAAATAAATCATTTATATCTATTAGTGAGCAAGAGTGTCAGTTTATTGCATTAGTAAATATTTTCCAAAACCATACTGTAAGAATCTTACCAATAGTTGATAGTCACGGAAAGATCATCAGTTTTCTAACAAAAGAAGATGTTCATGCTATGATGTTAGAAAATAAGATCTTTATGCCCAGTTTTACTTTTTGTAAGTCAAAGAAAAATAAAGCAGAAGACAACATTATGTTACGTCCTTGGGGCTTCTATAAGAGTATCGCCCTTACAAGATATACGCAAGCTAAGCTTATTAATATTTTCCCAAATCAACAAATAAGTCTCCAAAAGCACAAAAAGCGAGAAGAGCATTGGGTAATTGTTTATGGTCATGGCAGGGTAATCTTGGAGGATTCTCGACTTGATGTATATCCTGGAAAATACATTTTTATTCCTAAAGGATGTAAACATAGAATTTCTAATGTTAGTAAAACTCGTAATCTCATTTTCTGTGAAGTTCAATTAGGGACATACTTTGGAGAGGATGACATAATTAGATATCAAGATTCATATGGAAGGAGTAAACAGTGAGTGTTTCTTACCAAAAACCGCAAATTATAGCAGAGATAGGGTGTAATCATAAGGGTGATATAGCAATTGCCAAGGAGTTAATAGTGTTGGCAAAACAAGCTGGAGCAGACATTGCTAAATTTCAAAAAAGAAACAATAGAGAGTTATTAAGCGTAGAGCAATATAGTGCGCCTCACCCAAACCCAAAAAATTCTTATGGAAAAACTTATGGAGAACATAGAGAATTCCTAGAGTTTTCTTTGCAACAACATAAAGAGTTACAGGCTTACACTCAAGAAATAGGAATAGAATATAGCACATCTGTCTGGGATTGCACATCTGCAAAAGAAATTATTAGCTTAAATCCTACGCTAATAAAAATTCCTTCTGGATGCAATACAAATTATGCATTGCTGGAGATTATGCGAGATGACTATGAAGGAGAAGTGCATATTAGTTTGGGAATGACTACTAGGGCGGAAGAGCAAAAAATTATAGAGTTATTTGAATATAATGATCAAGCGCACAGATTAGTCTTATACGCTTGCACTTCTGGATATCCTATTTCGTGCAAAGAAGCTTGTCTATTAGAGATTTCAAGAATTTATGAAGCATATGGCGATAGGATTAAATATGTTGGGTATTCTGGACATCATTTGGGCGTGAATTTAGATGTCGCAGCATTTACACTAGGTGCGAGATTTATCGAGAGACATTTTACGAAAAATAAGAATTGGAAGGGAACGGATCACAGCGCTTCGCTTGAGCCTAACGAATTGCAGAAACTTGTAGATTCTATTGGTGAGGTTCAGCAAGCATTAAGACATAAGGAAAAGGAAATATTGGATATAGAAATAGACCAAAGAAAGAAACTAAAATATGGATGTTATTCATGATATTTGCCTTTATGCCTTTGAGATGTGGCAGTAAGAGTATAGAATTTAAAAACATTAAGAATCTTTGTGGTAAACCACTATGTTACTGGAATCTAGAAGCCTTACAGAAATCGGCAGTAGATAAGGTTGTTATTGCAACAGATTGTGATGAAATTTATAATGTAGTCTCATCGTTTTGTTTTTCTAAGGTTGAGATATATAGAAGAGACGCTAAGAATGCACAGGATTGTTCTAGTAGCGAGTCTGTTATGCTTGAGTATATAAATCATAATAAGAATCTTTTTGCTGATGATATTTTTATGTTAGTTCAAGCAACTTCACCATTGACAGAAACCAAAGATTTTGATGAAGCTATCGCCGATTTTAAAGAAAAGAATATAGATAGTTTGCTTAGTTGCGTGAAGATAAAAAGATTTTTTTGGGATAACGAGGGTAATGCTTTAAATTACGATTTCAAAAAAAGACCAAGAAGACAAGATTTTGATGGTTGTTTTATGGAGAATGGTGCATTTTATATAACAAAGGTTAAAAATATACAACATTCACAAAATAGAATTGCTGGGAATATAGGTATTTATGAAATGGAGGAGTATAAGGGAATAGAAATTGATGAGGAAGTTGATTGGCATATTACAGAATTTTTGATGAAAAATTACCAATCTCAAAGATTGCAAACAAAAATGTTACCTATAAAGCTCTTTGTTAGTGATGTAGATGGGACACTCACAGATGGCGGGATGTATTATTATGATAATGGGGTCGAAGGTAAGAAGTTTAGCAGTTTGGATGGTAAGGGTTTTGAGATTCTACGAAAGCATGGCATTAAAACAGCTATCTTAACAGGGGAAAATAACTCTATTATTGAGCAGAGAGCAAAAAAACTTGCCGTTGATTATTTATATATGGGGCTAAATGCAGAAGAAAAAAGAGATAAACTTTTTGATATTTGCAAAAGAGAGAAAATCTCTCCTAAGGAGGTTGCATATATTGGAGATGATGTTAATTGTTTGTTGGTATTGATGTGTGCTGGACAAAAGGCTTGTCCAATAAATGCCCATGAAAAAATAAAATCAATAGAAGGTATTATCCAATTAAACAAAAAGGGAGGGGATGGTGCTGTGAGAGAGTTTATAGATCAGATTATTGAGGGAAATTGCAATGACATATTTTAAATACACAGATTACAAACCATTAGAAAATATTAAAGAATTATCAAGCACACGGATGGAAGATGCCAAGTTTATTTTTGATTATTACAGGGATAAGTTTGAATATAGAAAATGCCCAATTTGTAATAGCGATGACTATAGAGAAGCTGATAGATTTTTGGAGCGTTACGAAGTTTGTATTTGCAAGATTTGTAATTCGTATTATGTGAATCCTATTCCAAGTGCAGAAATTCTTGATATTTATTATAATAAATGTGATAGTGTGAAGCTTTATACCACGCTACATAAGACACAACATGATGCTAGCATGATCAAAGATGAAAGAACGGAGTTTATTTTTTCTCAGATAGAGAATCTATTGAAAAATGCGACGCAAAAAGTAAAAATTCTCGAAGTTGGTTGTAATACCGGTAATCTTATATACTCACTAAGAGATTTTCTCGTAGAAAAAGGTTATTGTGATATTTATTATCATGGGATAGATTTGGATGCTAGAGCCATACAAATTGCTAACGAACTAAAAAGAGAAAGTGACAATAATATAGTTTTTGAAAATATTAGTACCGACAATCTAGAAGTATTTAATGATCAATTTGATGTGATTATTAGCTTTGACTTAATGGAGCATCTTATCGATCCCAACGAATTTTGTAGCCAAATTTATTCTCTACTCAAGCAAGAGGGTTTATTTTTGTTTGCTGTCCCAAATAGCATTGGTATAACGGAATTGTTGTTGCCTTATTATTATGATAATAAAATTATCACAAGTGCTATATTTCCTCCCATGCATCTTAATGGTTTTAGTACCCAAAATATAAATTTATTTGCTTACAGAAATAAATTTGCTCTTAGCTATATAGATACTAAAGGTATTTTTGATATAGGTATCTTAGAGCTTTGTCAAGAACAAAATATAGATAACACTATTAAAGATTTTGTTACTTGTGCCGATGACGCTACAAAGGCATTTTTGCAATATTATACTACTTCGGTAGCTGGGGGGGGGTATATGAGATGTGTCTTTAAAAAATATAAAAGGTCAAACAATGAAAAACATAAAAGTTGCAGAAAAATATGGTAAGCCTTTTGACAATAAGTCACTTTTACGCGCACCACAATGGATTGGTGCACAGATACATAATGCTAAACATAAAGCCGAGCAATTTCTTGCAAAAGATAAATATTTTTTTACAGAATGCCCAATATGTGGAAGCGAGAACATTAAAGATTTTGCGCAAATTTATGGCTTTATTTACAAAGAGTGCCAAGAATGTTTTGATGTATTTTTGCAAAACCCTCTTAAAAATTTGACTGAGCTTTATGTTAATGATGGCAAGGAAAGTTCATTTGAGTGCTATTTGAGTGATGAAATTTTTGCAAAGCGTTTGGAAAATATTGCTATGCCAAAGATTGCTTTTATAGATTCGGTGGTGCAGAATTTAAAAAATAATCAAAATTTTGATTTTAAAACATGGCTTGATATAGGTAGTGGAGGAGGCGAGAATCTCTATGCAGCCAAGGAGCTTGGTTACGATATTATGGGGTTTGAATCTGATAAAAAATCGTTGCAATTTTCAAATGAAAGGCTTGGTGGAGAATATGTTCGGTCAGGATTTTTGGATATTACAAATTGTGATATTAAGCTTTTAGAGTGGATTGCAAGAGCCGATGTGATAACATTTTTCAATACCCTAGAGCATTTAGAGAATCCTAGAAAGGTGTTGGGGTTCTTTGGCGATACAATGAAAACAGGTTCTTTACTAATTATTGAAGTTCCTCGTCATCCATCTCTGGCTAGTTATGCCAATGTCATGTCTCCACATAAAGTATATAGGCATTTAATACCTCCTTATCATCTTAATATCTTTAGTGAGAGAGCTTTAGAGAAATGTATAATGGGGGGGGGGGGTGGATATAGTATGGTTGGTAAATGGTGTTATGGGCAGGGGTTTATGGATCTTATTCATGCATTTGATAGTTTTAATGCAAATCACTTGTATGAGAGTATTTGTGCTATATCTAGTGAAGTCCAAGCTGTGATTGATAAAAATAATTTAGCAGATTTTATGTTGGTTGTGTTGCAAAAGAATTAAGGAATAGTATGAAAACTATAGAGATTTTGTATTGAAATAATTAAAACAATTCCTAGAGTGGTTTATAGTCAAAGACGTGGGAATTTGATAGCATTGAGATATAATACAAACAAAGTTATGAAGGAGTTTTTATGCAGTGTTATTTATGTGGAAGTAAAAAATATTTTAACAGAGAAGGCAAGGTTCGAGATAATCCTAGCATACAGATTTTAGAATGTGAGGATTGTGGTTTGGTATTTTTAAGTGAGCAACATACAAATGAGATTTTTTATGCAGAAGGTAATATGCATAATCAACCAAAAGTTTATGATGCTACTGGGTGTACTGACTTTATTAATGATGCTTATAAATTTAATAGATCAAGATTAGAATTTGTATTAGATTCTGTTATAGGCAAAGATATTCTAGATTTTGGGAGTGGATATGCTGGATTTCTTATTCAAGCCAAGCCTTTTGCAAAAAGTGTCTTAGGGGTAGAACTGGAAGCTCAAGTAAAGCCTGTGTATGCACATTATGACATACCATTGGTTTCTAGCCTAGATCAAGCAAAGAATTCTAAAATTTCTGCTGCGGGGGGGGGGGGATATGATCTTATAACTGCCTTTCATGTCATTGAGCATTTGTCAGATCCTATTAGTATTCTTGTTCAACTCTCTTCGCTACTTAAGGATAAAGGTAAAATGATTATTGAAGTGCCAAATGCTAATGATGCTTTGTTAACTATTTATAAAAACAAAGCCTTTAGTGAATTTACTTATTGGAGTCCTCATTTGTATTTATATAATCCTCATACCTTGCAAAAACTTGGGGAAAAAGCAGGGCTGAAAGTAGATTTTGTAAAATGCATTCAAAGATATCCATTGTCTAATACGTTATATTGGCTTTCAAATGGACTTCCAGCTGGTCAAAAGATATGGGGAGGATTTTTAGATTCTAAAGTATTGCAAGAAGCTTACGAATCTGCTCTAGCCTCCGTGGGTGCAACTGATACACTTATTGCACAATTTAGTTTATATTGATATTATTCGTAGCTTATTTATATTCATGTAAGGAGCTAGAAAATGAAAAAAGTGGTGATTTGG
>NZ_FZPO01000006.1 GCF_900198655.1 Helicobacter equorum
GAAGATGGCGATATGATAGAGATTTCTGTCTCGCGTGGGAGCTTAGAGCTGAAAGTGGATTCTAAAACTTTAGAAGCACGCCGTGCCAAATGGGAACCAATCAAAAAAGAGATAACAAGCAAATGGCTTAAGCGTTATTCATTGCTTGTTAGTAATGCTGCAAATGGTGCGGTACTAAAAACGGAGCTGTGAATTTCTAAGTCATAGGCATTTTAGAATCTTATTTATAGATTCTGCGTTTTAGGATAGGGATAGATATGAATATTGTTTTGTTAAAAGGTGAGGATAAAACCAAAGACATACAAGAATATTTTATAAAAGATGAAAAACTTTATGTAACTTTTAAAAATAATAAAACCTACGCTTACGC
The DNA here is from genome assembly GCF_900198655.1 of Helicobacter equorum. Classification (GTDB taxonomy): domain Bacteria; phylum Campylobacterota; class Campylobacteria; order Campylobacterales; family Helicobacteraceae; genus Helicobacter_F; species Helicobacter_F equorum. The sequence continues at coordinate 371 of NZ_FZPO01000006.1, forward strand.
AAAATCAAGTTTTGAGATTCTACCAAAGGCTACAAATGTAAAGGTGTTTTGCTATCTTAAAGAACTCTCTCATATTGTAAGTGAGGACAATGAGTTAGATCATTTGAAAAAAAGATATAGTGAAATTACCTATATACCAAAAGATTGCGTATTGTCTGCTTATTTGAATCTCTCTAGTTTTGTATATGAAACACAATCAAATCTTAATCCAATACTTGCACCTTTTGGTTTAAATATGTCGCAATCCAAAGCATTGAAAAACGCATTATGTAGCCAAACAAGTATCATTGAGGGACCACCTGGCACAGGAAAAACACAGACTATCTTAAATATCATAGCAAATCTCATCTATCGTGGCAAAACTATTGCAGTCTTATCAAATAATAATGCTGCTACACAAAATATTTACCAAAAACTTAATAAATATGGGCTTGATTATCTCTGTGCAAATTTAGGCAACAAAGATAATAAAAAACAATTTATAGAGCAACAAAGTGGAATATATGGAGAGTTTGATACTAAAGAATTGCATATCGAAAAAATGAAACACGATATAAATGAGTCTTATCAAAATCTGCATAAAATTTTTGAACTACAAAATGAGATAGCTACAAACAAAGAAATATTAGAATCTCTAAAATTAGAATATGAATACTTTAAAAAGCAAGAATATCAAAACACCATATCTTTAAAAACACGATTGTTTCAAAAACCAACCTCTCATAGAATCCTTATGATAAAGATAATTTTAGAGGAATCAAAATATATTAGTAAAATTCCTCTATGGTTAAAGCTTAAAATGATGTATTGGTACGGCATAGGTGATTTTGATTTATATGCCAAATCCAAGCAAGAGATTCTAAAAATGTTTGAAAATTTCTACTACACACATAAAATTGAGGAATTGCAAACAAAAATTGATACTATGCAGCAATCCTTAGAAAAGCTCAATGCTAAAAATCCCTTAAAAACTCTACAAGATTCTTCTTTAGCGCTTTTGCAATATCATCTTCAAAGGAAATACAAAAATAATAGCACAAGGAAAATATTTACATCAGATGACTTAGTAAATAATACTAAGGAGTTTTTGCAAGAATATCCTATTGTGTTTAGCACCACCCATTCTATTCTCTTATCTCTTGGAAGAATATCAGAAAATCCATTGTTTGATTATGTCATTATTGATGAATCATCACAAGTAGATATTGTTAGTGGAGCACTTGCTTTATTGTGTGCAAAAAATGCTGTTATTGTGGGTGATACAAAGCAGCTACCAAATATTATTGAACAAAAATACCAAAAAGATATTCAAGATAAGAATGCTAAATATAATATTCCAGAATACCATGATTATTCTAAGCACAGCCTTTTAAGCTCTATGAATTGTATTGTGGATTCAGACTTTCGTGTGTTGCTAAAGGAGCACTATCGTTGCCACCCAAAGATTATAGGTTTTTGTAATAAAAAATTTTACAATAATGAGCTTATTATACTTAGCCAAGAAGAATCCAAACTTAATGTGCTTGAGGCTTATATTACCTCAAAGGGTAATCATGCCAGAGGGCATTATAATCAACGAGAAATTGATGTGATAAAAAAGGAGATTTTACCACCACTGCAAAAGTGTTTTGATAAAGATGAAATTGGAATCATCTCTCCTTATAAAACGCAAAAAGAGCATTTGGAAAAAGACATTGTGGATTTACAAATTGATACTGTGCATAAATATCAAGGTAGGGAGAAGGAAGCTATCATACTTACCATGGTGAATAATGTTATTGGGGATTTTATTGATAATGAAAACATGCTTAATGTGGCAGTAAGCAGGGCAAAGAGTGCATTAAGAATCGTTGTGTCTCATAATATAGCCACAAGCAATAATAATATAAGTGATTTTATCAAATACATACAATATCATAATGGTGAAGTTGTGCAAAGTGAAGTAAAATCAATATTTGACTTGCTGTATAAAGCAAATCATCAAGCACGCCTGCTATATCTTAAAAATAAAAAGAAAATATCACAATTTGATTCTGAAAATCTCGCTTTTTATACAATACAAGAATGTCTCAAACCTTATTCTGCATTAGATGTTGTTTCACATATTCCGCTCTCTAGGGTTATTGGAGATAGCAGCGTTTTAGATGAGAAACAAAAACAATACGCATATAATCCTCTCACGCATATTGATTTTGTTATTTATAATATTATGGATAAGATTCCAGTTTGTGCCATAGAGGTTGATGGTTTTGCTTTCCATAATTCAGCTACACAGCAATTCAAAAATGATGAATTAAAAGACGCTATTTTACAAAAATGTCATATACCCCTACTCCGATTACGCACAAATGGGAGTGATGAGAGGGGGCGTATAGAGGCTATTTGAGTGAGATTATGGAGAAAGGAGAGGGAGCAATATAGTCTTGGGATTTTTTGTGTTGTGTTTATATTTTTGATTTTTTGACTAAAATCCCTCCCATAAGAAGTGATAAATCATATAGGGATAAGCTGGATTACAGCAAGGATGAAATCATTGATAACATAAAAGACTTTCTTAATGATTTGCTTGGAAGCTTTCATAAGGACTTGGTATATTATGTGGAGAAATAAAAGTGGTGGTAAGTGCCACCTAGAAATACATGGAATCACAACAAGGTTTCGTGGTTTTTTGCTTAAAAATTCATAAAAGGAGTGAATTGTGAGCCCCAATCAATCCCTACAAGAGAAATATCCGCATTTAGAAGTGAATGTATTAAAACTTAGTGAAGTGAAAAGGATAATGAGAGTAAAAGAATAGATTCTGAGTTTTTCAAGAAAGAATATTTTGATGCTATGGAGATTATACAATTAAATCAAGTTGGATATTTGGGTGATAATATGAAATTTAATTCTCGGTATTCGCAACCAATCAAAAAAAGTTTTGAATTAAAAGAAATGTCCCCTAAATTACTACAAGAGGTTAAGGCCAAAGTAGAATCCACGATAGCAAATGGAGTTACATCAAAATGAATTTCTATATGATTGTGTTAGTAGGTTTGGGTGGCTTTTGGGTGCGGTGTTGCGATTTTTTGTTTATGAGATAATTTCTAAGCTTACTTATATGTTTGGCTATGCTTTTGGGACACAAGTTTCTTCACTTATTGCGACATTTTTTGTCAATGTTGTTGGCTCTTTTGCTATTGGGCTTTTGTTTGCGTATGTCCAAAGCGGAGATTTAAAGCTATTATCCAAAGATATTTGGACACATTTTTTTGACATAGGGCTTTTAGGGGCATTTACGACATTTTCTACTTTTTCGTATGCCAATGTATTGCTTTTGCAAGGCGGCTTGTATGGGCAATTATTGCTTAACATTATCGGCAATGTCGGGATCTGTCTTTTAGCGACATTTTGTGGATTTGTGATGTATAGGGGTTCTTGATATGAGCCTTTAACTCACAAGTTTAAGCCCAACGCTAGAGCCGACAATAAGTGCGAGAAAAAGGAGTTTGCTTGGGGTTTTAGATTCTTTAAAAAATATAATCCCCACAAGCACGCTACCACACGCACCAATTCCTGTCCATATTGCATAAGCGCTTGACATTGTAATCTCACGCATTGCCACGCTCAAAAGCCCAAAGCTTATGATAAATAGCACAGCAATAACAAGTAAAAAAAGCTTATTGTTGGTATCACTAAATTTTTTCATACCAAAGACACCTGCTATTTCTGCTAACCCTGCCAAAAAAAGGCATATCCACGATATGGTAGATGAAAAATGTTCTAGCATGTGTGTTCTTTTGTTTGCGTGTTTTGGTCTTGCATAAGGTTATCAAGACCGAGTTCTGTAGCAATATCTTGTGTGATTTTTTGTTCACTTTTACTTTTGCTTGTGAGTTTTAGTCCTATGACACCAAAAAGCAGAGTGCTAATGAGTATGATTCGCACAAAATCTATACTTTCACCAAAAACTAACATTTCAGCTATGACAATTCCAGCCGAACCAATCCCTACAAAAACAGCATACGCCACGCTTACTTCAAGCTTTTTGGTTGCTAAAATCATAAGGCAAAAGGATATGAGAATCCCAAGAAATGTAAGACAATACAGCCAAAAGCTATTGGCATATTTAAGACCGCTTACCCAAAATATTTCAACAATACCACCAAGGATAACTAAAAGCCAACCCATACATACTCTAGTTTATAAAATGACAGGAATGTGTGTTTATGTGTCGCCAAGCTCTTTTGCTCGATTAACTGCCGTAATTCCTGCCTCGATAAATGCTCCACGCACGCCGCACTTTTCAAGTGTTGCTAAGCCTCTTGCTGTCGTGCCAGATGGAGATGTTACGGCAATTTTTATGTCATCAGGATTTTTGTGTTGTAGAAGCGTGGCAAACGCATCAAAGGTTTGTGCGACAAGCTCTTTGCTTTGTTCATAGTTTAGTCCATGGTAGATTCCGCTATCTATGAGACTTTGTGCCACTAACGCTAGAAATGCCGGTGTGCTACCACTTGTTGCAATAGAGGCATCAATAAGCGATTCATTGCCTACGATCACACAATTTCCAAAGCTATTGACAAGCCTATATACCGCAGATTCTATAGTTTTAAAATCCATATTCGCATTATTTTGCATATATACACAATTTGCGGACTTGCCATAGAGTGCTCCGATATTTGGCATAATACGCACTATATTTTTTGCCTTAAGTGTTTCTGCAAGTGTCGCGATACGCACTCCAGCCATTACGCTATAGGCGATATATGCTTCTCCGATATATGTAAATGCGCTTAGTGCATGTGGTTTCACGCACAACAGCACTTCAGCATCTTGTATATCTAGCGGTGTATGAGAATCTGCAAGAAGTGGCTTTATATGTGGGTGTGCCAGAGTATCACAAAGATTCTTAGCCTTTGAGAGATCGCGTCCCACTATTAGGATTTCATATTCTTGGAAAGCCTTAGATTTAATCACACCTTCTAGGATAGCGTGTGCCATATTGCCATAACCGACACATATGAGCTTGGCTTGTTTGGTAGATTGTATGTGAAGACTCATAGGAGTTAGTTTGCGACTTGGGTGCTTGTTTCGCTTTTGTCGCAATACGCTCTTATAGGTTCAGCAATAGAATATTGCGGATAATTAATGCTATCTAGCACGACTTGCGCCATTGTGTGGTTATCGAAATTAAAAACTAGGGGAGCAAGAAAATTTATCGTAGAATCTTCGATAGGGTTTTGGAGCACCATTATATTAGCAACAAGGAGATTCTTGCAGTTATCAAGATCAAGAAGAAGTTTTAGTGCAGTGGGTATTTCAAATTCATAATTACGCAACAAAAAAGGATTTACAAGGGTAAATGTGGGCACACCGCCATCGCCATCAGGATTACTCACTCTCATAAATAATTCATCGATTTTTTCGAACGCCATACGAGTAACCCGCTCAAAGCCCAAAATAGGCGATTTGACTTCAAAAATCATAACAAAACTCCACTGCTAAGATTTGAGATCTACTAAACCTTTATTCTAGCATAAAATACTTATGATTTTATTATAAGTGCAAGTGGCGCTATAGTAGAAATTTAATGCTACAATTAAAACATATGATCACATTTAGATTTATTTCAAGGCAAGGTGTAAAATGAAAAGTTTTTGGCTACACGCTGTGTGGATAGTATGGGTTATTATAGGCACGAGTGGGTGCGGCGAAGACACAAGTTTTGGTTGTGAAAATGCGCAGGTGCAAGAAAGTATCAAACAAATGCTAAGCATAGAACTACAGGATTTGGCACAATATGATACGATAAAGCTTTTTGACATCCAAACTTTAGATACAAACGAGAATCTTTTGCAATGTCAAGCGATGATAGAGGGCAACACGCCCCAAATTACAGCACTTAATCCTTTGCATTATGAGGTAACAAAGGATTTACGCGCAACATTGATATTTACACTCCCTCAAGAGTAGAGCACACCCTCATCTTCTAAGCTTTCCCATAACTTAAGGTGTTATTGCAATTCCTTATCATAAGAATATTTTTGAGAATTTTATTACAAATGAGAATAATCTATCGTGTTTTCAGACGCATTAAAATTTATTGTTCATTTATATTATTTTGCAAGAATCCGCGTCGAAATTCGATTGGAATTTTTCTAAATTTTGTTTTAGTGATGTTTATAAAAATTTCATTTAAGTAGGATTTTGAGATAAAACTCTTACAGAGAGATAAAAACAAGAAATCTTTAATTCTTTATTGAAACTTTTATATTTTTATTTTTTAGCTTTAGTCATAAATTTAAAAAACAAAACTAGAGTAAATGTGACGATTTCGAAGATTAAAAAATATTTGTTTATTGGTTGGGTGTTTAGAATACTAAATCAATCTTAGACTCCCAACACAAAAGGGTAAAAATGAGAAATTTTAATTGTGTTTTGTCAAGGAATAATTTCAATACTTCACCAAATCTAGATTCAACGATCCCTCACACAAAATCTACCGATGTGTATTTCATACCTAAAATTATTTCAAAAACTACAGCTTTTTTGTTATTGTTTGGCAGTTTAAATAGTGCAATAGCCGCAGATAATCCCTTGAAAAAAGATTGGGATATTATAAATTATGATCCGAATAAAATAACACAGACAGGAAGTGGTGTTATTTTAGGTATTGTAGATGCTGGATTTCCGCATGCAAATGATATTGAAAGTTTGCAGGGACAAATGCTAGGATATGATGGTAATATTTCTATAAATTATGTCCAAGCAAAGGGTGAAATTATGATGCACGGCTCACAAGTTGCTGGTATTCTTTTAGGTAAAAAAATAGATGAAAATAAACCTTATGGAATGGCTTATGGTTCAAAATTTTATGGAGTTACATATTTAAATCCTACTTATCTTTATAGTGATGACATATATAATTATTATGAGGATAAAAATGTTAAAATTATAAATAATAGCTGGGGTGATTATTTTTTTCCAAATATAGATAGACAAATAACTGATAAAAATTTATTTTCTCTTGCCTATAAACACATAAAAGATGGCGATAAATGGAAATTTGAAGATAGCAATGGTGAAAAAATTTTTGATAGTGTTTTAGAATATGCAGAGTCAAATCCTGCTTTATCTAGCTTAATGAAATTAAGTAAAGAAGGTGTTTTGATGGTGCGTTCTGCTGGCAATGATGGAATGGCTGCGCCTACTTTGGCAGATAGTTTGCCCACATACGATGAAGATTTAAGAGCTTGGCTTGTAGTAGGAGCAATAGATTCGGCTAATGCCATTAAAAATAGTGATGGCAGCTTTACATTAAAAGAGCAAAAAATGTATAAATCTCAAAGTGGAACTGAAATTAAACTTGAGAATTTGCATGGAGGATATATACAAGGTGGTGGAATAACTACTTTTTCAAATGGTTTTCAAGGTACTGAATCTTATAGCCTTTTAGCACCAGGCACCAATATTTCGTTAGTAAATCCATATTATGGCGATGATGGCGTAACATACTGGAAAAAAGATGGATATTTTTATGGTCCGAGAGATTACGAAAAAGATCAATTTGTAAGAGATGATGGCACTAGTTTTGCAGCACCTATGGTGAGTGCAGCGGCGGCATTGGTAGCTGAAAAATATCCGTTTTTAAGTGGCGCTCAATTAGCAGATGTGCTTTTAAGCACGGCGAATAATAATATTACATTGCCTAAAATTATTGTAAAAGTTAGTGGAAAATCATATTATGATGATAATACAAATAAACAATATTACTACTATGATGTGATTTATGTAAATCCGACTAAAAAACCAGATACTATTCAAGCAAAAGATGATTTAAAGAAAATGGGATTTTCTGATACGCAAGTAAATCATATTTTAAGCCATCTTTTTGATGGGGAAATAAGAACGATGACCAAAGAAGAGTTAATAGGTCAAGGAATTTTGGATGTGCAAAAAGCTCTAAATGGTTTAGCGAAACTTGATGCGAATAGGCTAAATGCAAAAGATATTGATTCTAGTAAAAATACACAAGCGCTTTATACAATTGATACAAAAGGGTATAATGCAGAGTTTGGTAATGATATTTCGCAAGTGCTTTGGGTAAATGAATGGCATAATTCTAGTGCTGCAAATTATCCTGCTGGAATGGATAAAGTGAAATATATAGGGCTTATTAAAGATGGCGAAGGTGAGCTAACTTTAAGCAGTAAAAATAACACTTACGAGGGCGATACAATAGTAAAAGGTGGCACTTTAAAATTAAGTGGTAAATTAGAAAAATCAAATGTTTTCGCTGAAAAAGGCGGGACTTTTCTTTTTTATGGTGGTGAAGTGGTCAATAACGCTACTGCGCAAAATGGCGGATTTATAAATATTGAATCTAATGCCAATAAAGTAGGGAGGCTAGTTTCGCAAAGTGGCGGCACAATTTGGCTCAAAAATAGTGGCTCTGAAATCACCATTACAAACGGCGTAAGTGTAGAAAATAACGGCATTTTGCAAGGAGTCGGAACAATAAATGGTAATTTAGTAAATAATGGCATTGTAAAGGCTGGATTTTCTAGCACTAGTGATAGTATAGATTCAAGTTCTAAATTAACAATAAAAGGTGATTACACACAAGAAAGTAGCGGCGAACTTCAATTGCTTTTCACAAAAGACTCAGTAAATAATTCCACTTTTTCGGCTAATAGCTACACCATTAACGGCGGTTCGTTAGTTTATGTGCCGATACAAAGTGCTGATAAGGTAATTAAAATAGGCGATTCAATTCAAATCACGCTCCCAACTGAAATAGAAAATGCGTTTGATAAATTACAAGTTAGTGTGCAAAATAGCAATAATATTTTAGAATTTTCAGTGGGAGATGACAATAAAACAATCACCGCAAAACAAAAGCCCAACGCATTTCAATCAAACGATTCATTAGCTACCGCGCTTTCAGATCTGTTTGCACGAAAAATTTCAGATAGCTATAATGACGCATTTGCTACACTAGATACTATGCCACACGATCTTTATGAAGAGACAATAAAATCTTTGCGTGAAACTCCCCACGATGCAGGTATTCTTGGCGTAGATTCAATGCAAAAGACATTAAGCGTGAAATCTACCCTTTTTACGCTTAATCCAGATGAGCTTTCATTTGCACCCACTGCAGCTTTGGGTGGCGATTATATGGCACCTGGTTATATGATCTACACTAAAACCCAATTTAGTGGGGGTCTAACTTATCGCCGTGCGAATGCTAGTGACTTTAAGCAGAATTCTTATTTACTAGATTTACAAGCCAAAAAACCTATAGATAGAGATACTACACTAAATAGCTTCATCGGCATAGCACAAGAAACAAGCACAAAAGATAGCTCAGAAATTAAGTCAAATATTTTTAGCGCAGGTTTAGGTGTAGCACAAGATTTCGGTGCATTTGGTGTTTTAGGTAGCGTGAGTGCTGGTTTTTCAAACAATACAATGAATCAAAGTATTATAAACTTAGCAAATACAAGCACTAGCGCAGATTATAATAGTTACTTTTTCCATGCACAAGGTGGAATTCATATGCCAATTTGGTTAGGGAATTTTGGTCGCCATACAAATACAAAACTAAGTCCTATCGCAATGTTGGATTTTACAAGTATCTATCAAGATTCTTTTACGCAAAGTGGCGGGCTTTTTGCCAAAAGATTTGATAAAAATCTTTTTCATAATTTCCGATCTTGGCTTGGGTTGAATTTCTCTCACGTTGGGGAATTTGATAATGGTGCGAAGTTTGCGTGGAATGTTTTTGGCTTTTATTGGCATAATTTTAACAAACCAAAAGATCAAAATTTAAGTTTTGTAGATGCATCTGATGTGTATTTTACCAGTGGCGTAGATATTGGGCAAGATGGTATATATTTAGGTCTAGCGGGCAGGGTATCGTGGGATCGCCTTTTTATCCACACTAGCATCGGTGGTGAGTTAGCAAAGCATTACAATCAAATAGAACTAATGCTTCGTTTGGGACTTGAGCTTTAGATAGTATATTATCTCTGTGTGGTGATACGATTTTACATTTTAGTTAATGTTTTATTTGGTTTTGCTTTCATCATTTCTCTAACCTACCCAATGAAGTGTATCAAAGTGTTCTTTGATTGCAGAATCTACCAAGATTTTACTTATAAAGGTGTATTGTTTATGCTTATCTTTGAGGAGAATATGCAATTCCCTTGAGCCTTTATGCGTATGAGAAAATTCCTTAATCTTTGCAAATGTGCGTGAAATGTCATCTAATTGAGAATCTTCACAATCCACAATAAGTGTGAGTGGTGTGCAGGTGTCTATCACTTGAGGGCGTAGGTCAAGCGGAATGGGTGTGGGTGTTTGATCAAGCTCATCTTTTTGTTTTTTTAGTCGCACTTTTTGTTCTTTGGCTTCCTCTAGAGTGAGTATTTCTAGCACACGCACTTCTTTTGTGTCATTTACCTGTTCTACTTTACATTTAAAAACAAATGGTTCATCAGGATCAGAGCCCATAGTTTGTAGCTCCTCGAGTTTTAGCAAATGTTTTTCAAAAATAGTAAGGCTTGAGCTTCCACCAAAATCTAGTAATCCCACGATACCATAGGGCTTGCCTTTTTTGCTAATCTTGCGTTTGATTTCAATAATTTTACCCACAAGCATACATTGGCTACCGATTTCAAGCCCTTCAATATCTGCCATCATGCTTACACCCTTAAGTGTGTCTATTTGTGGTTTAAACCTATCTAGCGGATGTCCGCCAATATAGATTCCAAGGCATTCAAATTCGTATTGTAGAAGTGTATTGGAGGTATATTCTGGAGCATTGTGTATCTGAAGATTTATACTTGTGGTGTCAAAATCTTCTTTATCAAAGAGTGAGTTAGTGCCAAATTGTGCATTACTTCTATCTTTTTGCCGTCCTATGTCGCAAATATTTTCGACATTTTCAAACATGCTTTTGCGTGAGAATCCTAGATTATCCAAACTTCCACTTTTTATGAGGGGTTCAAGAGATCTTTTGGTAAGTTTGGAAAAATCCACACGCTTAATGAAATCAGCTAAGTCTTTAAACTCACCATGCTTTTCTCGTTCATTGATGATATCCTCAATAGGTGCATCGCCTAATCCCTTGATAGCACTAAGCCCAAAGACAATTTTTTTCACGCCATCAATCTCACTGACACCAAAATCATTTTCGGAATAATTGACATGCGGTGGTAATACTTCAAGGTTGAGTGCTTTTACTTCATTGATGTATTTTGCTACAGATTCTACTCTGCTTGTTTCGCTTGTGAGCATTGCAGCCATAAATTCGTGTTGATAATATGTTTTAAGATAAGCGGTTTGGTAGGTAATCATCGCATAAGCTGCAGAATGAGATTTATTAAACCCATATCCTGCAAATTTGACAATAAGATCCCATAAATCTTCAGCTTTTTGCCTATTTAAGCCATTGTTTTGCGCTCCATCGGCAAACTCCTTTTTGAGGCGTAGCATTTCATCAACTTTCTTTTTTCCCATTGCACGTCGCACCAAATCCGCTCCGCCAAGTGAGAATCCACCCACTGCTTGAACAATTTGCATGACTTGTTCTTGATAGACGATGATTCCATAGGTAGGTTTTAAAATCGGTTCAAGTATGTCAAAGGCATATGTTATAGGTGCTTGTCCGTGCTTGCGTTTGATAAAGTCATCAAGCATACCAGATTCCATAGGACCAGGTCGATAGAGTGCAAGCATCGCGATTATGTCCTCAAAGGTGCTAGGTTTTAGCTTCTTGCTTAGGTTTTGCATACCTTCGGATTCTATTTGGAATAATCCAAGTGTGTTGCCACTTTGGATTGTTTCAAAGACTGCAGGATCTTCCATGGGCATAGTAGAAAAGTCTATATCTTTGCCGTAGCGTTTTTTGATAAGCCTGAGTGCATCATCAATCATAGTAAGAGTTTTTAAGCCCAAAAAGTCAAACTTTATGAGATCCACAGGTTCAAGCCAATCCATAGAGTATTGTGTAACAACACCTTTTGTTTTATCGTTAGCATATAGTGGGACTTTGTGCCAAAGCTCTTGAGAAGAATCTATGACAATAGCTGCAGCGTGGATACCGGCATTGCGCTTTAAGCCCTCAAGTGCTAGGGCACGATCCCATACTTCTTTTGCCTTAGGGTTTGTCTGCACAAGTTCGCGGATTTTTGGTTCTTTTTCCCACGCGCCATCTTTTTCTTTGCCGTCTTTACCTGTGTGTTTGGTAAGTGTTATGCCTAATTCATTTGGGATAAGCTTAGCAAATGCATCGGCTTCGGAATATGGCATTTCTAGCACACGCCCTACATCGCGTATCACACCTTTTGCCAAAAGCGAACCAAAAGTGATCACTTGTGCGACATTGTATTTGCCATACACACGCGTAACATATTCGATCATTTCACCACGGCGACGCTGACAAAAGTCCATATCAATATCGGGCATACTTATGCGTTCAGGATTTAAAAAACGCTCAAAAAGCAAATCATATTTCATAGGATCGATATTAGTGATGGCAAGACTATAAGCCACAAGGCTTCCTGCCGCTGAACCTCTTCCCGGTCCGACAGGGATTCCATTAGTTTTGGCAAAATTGACAAAATCCCATACGATAAGCATATAGCCCGGAAATTTCATATTAGTAATAATATCTATCTCACGCTCTAGCCGATCTTTGTAACGATCATGTTCGGATTGTGGCACATTTTGGAGGCGTTTGGCTAAGCCCTCACGACATTTGTAGGCAAAATACACAGAATCTGTGATAGATTCTAATGGCATACCCAAGATATTTTCTAGCCCCTCATTTTTGGCATATTCTTGTGTGTTTTTAAATGTCGGAGGAGTGGCTGGGGTATTATGTAGGATAATTTCACCCGTATGTTTGTTCTTGATTTCTTTATTTTTTAGACTAATGTTTAGTTGGCATTTTTTGGCAATCTCTTGGGTGTTTTCCAACACTTCAGGAATATCTAAAAAGAGTTGTTGCATTTGTTCTGGAGATTTGATATAAAATTCCTTGACAATATGTTTGAGACCCTTAGAATCTCCCATAAGCACACGAAAGGCGATATTTTGTGAATCCGCGTCCTCTTGAAGGGTATAGTGTGTGTCGTTTGTAGCGATAACTTTAATATCAAGTTCTTTGCCAAGCCTTAGAATCTGATCATCGATGAAGTATTGATCACCAATTCCATGACGCATAATTTCTAGGTAGAAATCCTCCCCAAAAATATCTTTGTATTCAAGTGCAATGTCTTTTGCAACTTCATAACCTTTTGCACCAAAACGCACATTACGCTCATTTTTTGTATTAAGATGCCAATTTATTTCACCCTGTAGGCACGCTGAGCTACAGATTAACCCCTCGCTTCTGTCACGAAGAAGTTTTTTGTTGATTCTTGGATAGTAATAAAATCCATTGATAAAAGATTGGGAGCTAAGATACATGAGGTTTTTGTATCCAACTTCATTTTTGGCAAAAAGACAAAGATGAAAGCGTTGTTTGATATTTTTATCATTAAGTTCATCGCCATTATGGATATAGGCTTCTAAACCGATGATAGGGTTTATCCCTTCTTCTTTCATTGCGACATAAAATTCTAATGCCCCAAACATATTACCATGATCGGTAATTGCTACGGAAGTCATGCCTTGTTGGCGAATCTGCTTTGCAAGATTTTTGATTTTATTTAGCCCATCTAAAAGAGAGAATTCTGTGTGCAAATGCAAGTGCGTAAAACTCATAGTAAATCCTTTACTAGAGAGGTTTTTGAATAGATTGTTTAATCTTTGTATTATAGTGGGATATTTATTTAAAGCCTATAAAATCTTTGCACAATTTTACGATTTATGTATATCGTTTGTGGAATGCTTAGGGATAAGGACTCTTTATTGAAATCAAGTTTTTTAGGGATTTTAGGATGTGTTGGTTTGCTGTGTGTAGGGTTGTGTTTGCAAAGTTGCACATCCCAAAATTCTACACTTGAAAGCAGCACACAAGTCTTGCACATAAATTCACAAAAAACTAGCACAAATCCACATAACTCACAAACTTCCTATAATGTAGCACAAAAAAATGACACAAAGCCCCCAAAGACTAAAAGAGATATACAATCAACACCACCAAAGCCCGCTCCTCATACACAAGATTCACAAGCACAAAACACTACTAACACTCAAGATAGCACCACAACAACTGAGGAACAAAAACCCAAAGATTCGCAAGGACTAAAATTTGCCTACAAAGACCTTGTTGTGCAATCTAGCGATGGAGAATCTGTGGATTATAACTATACAGGCATAGTGCGATTATATCATAATAATGGCACTCTTGCGTGGGAGATTAGTTTCAAAGATGGTAAGCAAGATGGTTGGACAAAATGGTATTATGACAATGGGCAGGTTCGCACACAAATGTTTTTTGTCAATGGTGATGCTAACGGAGAGTCGCTGTGGTATTATCGGCATGGGGCTTTGCGTGAGAGAGGCAATTATGCCAATGATTTAGCCAATGGAGAATCTAAACTATATACGCCAAGTGGTGTGCTTAAATACACTATCATTTATCGTGATGGAAGGGAGATCGCCCGCACAACACATGATATAAAGGGAAAAATCTAGTATTATGAAGCGCTTATATGTAGCACATTATTCGCACATTAGCCTTGGTATTATTAATATGTTTGTTTCCGCACTTTTTTTTGCGATGATGAATGCGTGTGTTAAGATTTTGGCTCCTGTAATGAGTGCTGTTGAGAGTATCTTTTTTCGATCTATTATTATGGTGGTATTGTTGCTTGTATTTTTTGCATGTAAACCACCCAAAAAGAAGACAAAGCAAGGCGGTTGGTGGCTGTTATTTTTGCGTTCATTTTTTGGTGGGTTAAGTATGCTTGCACTTTTTTATAATATTACGCAAATTTCACTTGGTGTGGCTTCGACTTTTTCACAAACAATGCCTATTTATGTTGTGTTGTTGTCTATGATTTTTCTTAGAGAACGTGTAGGTTTTGTGGTTTTGTTTGCGACTTTACTTGGTTTTGGCGGTATTGTGCTTATTTGCGATCCTCATTTTAATTCAATTCCTGTATTAAATATTATCGTGGGGATCATTGGTGGATTGATGATGGCACTTGCTTTTATCAGCCTACGCAATCTCAAGGGATATTTTGATGATAATGTTGTGGTGTTGGTATTTGGGATTACGATGAGTGTCGTTAGTTTAGGGATTTTGATTACGCAGGCATTTTTGGAGCATTCTTGGAGTGCAGTATGGAGCAATCCTAGCCCAAGTGAATGGATTATTGTGTTAATTATGGGGATTTTTGGGACATTTGGGCAGTATTTTTTGACAAAAGCCTATATGTTGGCACCAGCTGGTATCGTTGCACCCATTGATTATACACGCGTTGTGTTTGGGCTTATTTTTGGCATTATGCTTGGTGATGCGTTGCCACATATAAGTGTGGCACTTGGTATGGTGCTTGTGATTCTTTCTGGTATCATCATTGGCTTACCAAGCCTTTTAAAAGATCTTAGAAGTATCAAAGGAGAAAGAATATGAATCTTAGCAATCAAGATATAGCTTCACTGCTTATAAATGCAAAAAGTATAGCCATATGTGGATTAAGTCCAGATTCACAAAAAGATAGTTTTCAAGTAGCACAATATTTACAAGATCACAATTTTGACATCACGCCTATCTATCCAAAAGAGGACATAATTTTGGGAGAGAAAGTGTATCAAAGCCTCAGCGAAGCAGTGCAAGATAAAAAGCATTTTGATATTGTTGTAGCTTTTCGTAATGCAAGGGCTTGTGAGGAACTTGCAGAAGAGATATTGTCGTTGCCACACGGAAGTGTTGGGGTATTTTGGATGCAATTAGGGATACATAGTGATGAGGTGGCACGTCGCCTTGGTGATTCTCATATCCCAAATGTGCAGGATAAATGTATAAAAATCGAATACGCTAAGTTGTAATTTACCTCAAATACAAGAAATTTAAATATAATAACACTAGTAGTTTTGATGTAGGAGAATTTAATGAAAAATCTGTCCGTTCGTTCGCAGCTAAGTCTAGGATTTGGTATTCTTGTTACGCTTATTTTGGTTATTGTCGTCGTAGGATACATGAAGGTAAGTTTTATTTCTGAGACATTAGAAGAAATTAATCAAGTGAATTCTGTCAAACAAAGGTATGCTATTAATTTCCGTGGTAGTGTTCATGATCGATCTGTAGCCATTAGAGATATTATTTTGTTTGTAGAATCTAAAGAAATGCAAGAAACCTACAAACTTATCCAAAAGCTTGAAGAAAACTATGCTACCAACGCCAAACAACTTGATGAGATTTTTCAAAATGCTGACATGGTAGATGAAAAGGAAAAAGGGATTTTAAATAACATTAAAGCAGTAGAGGCAAAGACTATGCCTTTGGCAAAACAGCTTATTGATTTTGCTCTTGCTAATGAGAATGCTAAAGCTACAACATTGCTAGATTCTAAAGTGCGGGGGTATTTTGTAGAATGGCTTACAGCCATTAACCAATTTATTGATTATCAGGAGGCTAAAAACAAGGTGGCTAGTGATATAGAACAAGCAAGTGTTTCTTCATATCTTACCACTGCCATTTGGCTTACTATTATTGCTGTTGTTATCGCTGTGCTTGTTTCTGTATTTATTATCAAGAATCTTATGTCTTCTCTTGGTGGTGAACCTAGAGTGGTGGCAGAGATTATGCGTAAGATTGCACAAGGTAACCTCCAGCAAGATATTGGCACAAAAGTCCCAAATAGCTTGCTAGATGCTACAGCAAAAATGCAAGAGCAACTCAAGATAATCGTGCGTGAGCTTACAAGCAATGCCCAAGATCTTAACCTCAAAGCTAAAAGCGTGGCAGAATCTTCAGACGAAGCGACTAAGGTATTAACTCAACAAGTGCAGTCTTCATCAGATTCGGCACAAAAGATTCATGAAATTGCACAAAATACAGATAACATAGCTCAAGTAGCAACACAAACAGAAGAAAACTCCTCACGCACAACAGAACTTTCTCAAAAAGGTCGTGATGCACTTACACAAACTGTGAGTGAGATCGAAAGAATTGCCCAGACGGTAAATAGTTCTAATGAGCATATTAAATCACTTGAAAAACACGCACAAGATATTAGTTCAAGCACACAGCTTATCAAAGATATTGCAGATCAAACAAATCTCTTGGCGCTCAATGCTGCAATCGAAGCAGCAAGGGCAGGTGAGCACGGAAGAGGTTTTGCGGTGGTGGCGGATTCTGTGCGTCAGCTTGCAGAACGCACCCAAGATGCAACTTCAGAAATCGCGGCAATGATACAAATTATCCAAAGTGAAACGCAAACAAGCGTTGAGGCTATGGAGGCAGCCGTACCACAAGCCGAAAAAGGTTTGCAGCTTGCACATGAGGCGACAAATATTCTTAATGAAATTCACCAACAAGCTCAAGATTCGCTCACAAAAGCAAAAGATGTGGCAAAAGCTTCACATGAGCAAGTAGAAGTCATCGGACAAGTAAATACAACTATTTCTAAAATGGCAGAAATTTCTAAGCAAACAGCTGAACTTATGGAGAAAAATACAAGTGCGAGTGAGAGTTTGGAGCAAATTTCAGCAACACTCAAACAACATATAGCGCATTTCAAAATATAGGTGTCATATGTTACAGACTATTAATCTCTCAATGCGTTATCCGACAAAGAAACTCTTTGAAAATGTTAATATTACCTTAGATTCTGGAAAGCGCTATGGGCTTATTGGGGCTAATGGTGCTGGAAAATCAACTTTTTTAAAAATTTTAAGTGGTATGTATGAAGCTAGTGGCGGAGAGGTGGTTATCTCGCCGAATGCTAGACTTGGAGTTTTGGGGCAGGATCAATATGCTTTTGAGGATTTAAGTCTTAAAGATGCAGTGCTTATTGGCAATAAGCGATTATATGATGCCATAAAACGCAAAGAATATTTGTATGAAAATGCAGATTTGAGCGATGAAGCAGTGAATAATGAATTAGGTGAGCTCGAGATGGTTTGTGCCGAAGAAGATCCTATGTATGAATATGACGTGGTAATACAAAAGATTCTAGAAGATTTAGGATTCCCAGCACCTATGCATGATGATTTGATGAGTACATTAACAGGTGGGGATAAATTTAAGATTCTCTTAGCCCAAGCACTTTTTCCTAAGCCCGATATTTTGCTTTTAGATGAACCGACAAATAACCTTGATTTGCCTTCAATTGCGTGGCTAGAAGAAAGTTTAAAACGCCATGAAGGCACGATGGTTGTGATTTCACATGATAGGCATTTTCTTAATAGCGTTTGCACGCATATTTTGGATATGGATTTTGGAAGTGTGCGCGAGTTTAGCGGAAATTATGATGATTGGTATATTGTTTCCACTTTGATTGCTAAGCAACAAGAAGCCGATCGTAACAAAAAGCTCAAAGAAAAAGAGGAATTAGAAAATTTTATCCGTAGATTTTCAGCTAATGCATCAAAGGCAAAACAAGCCACAAGTCGCCAAAAACAACTTGACAAATTGGATATACAGAATCTTGCGGTAAGCTCAAGGCGCGATCCTAGTATTGTTTTTAAACCAAACCGCACGATTGGTAATGAAGCATTGGAATGTGAAAATATCTCTAAAAGTTATGGCACAAAAAAAATACTAGAAAATTTAAGTCTAAAAATTTTGCCCGGTGATAAGATTGCACTCATTGGAGCAAATGGTGTGGGAAAAAGCACATTATTGCAGATTTTGGTTGAGGAGCTTATTGCAGATTCTGGCGTTGTGAAATGGGGCGCAACTATAGAGCGTAGTTATTTCCCTCAAAATGTGAGTGAAGAGATACGAGGTGAGGAGAGCTTGTATGAATGGCTTAGGGGTTTTGATAAGAAGAAAGAAAGCACAGAGATACGCAATGCACTTGGAAGAATGCTTTTTAGTGGAGAAGAGCAAGAAAAATCAATCAATGCCTTAAGTGGTGGGGAAAAACACAGAATGGTGTTAAGCAAAATTATGCTTGAAGGTGGAAATTTCTTGGTGCTTGATGAGCCTACCAATCATCTTGACCTTGAATCCATTATAGCGCTTGGCGAGGCATTATATCGATTTGGTGGGAATGTGATATGCGTAAGTCACGATAGAGAGCTTATTGATGCCTATGCGAATCGTATTATCGAGCTTATACCACAAGAAAATGGTGCAGCAAAGGTCGTTGATTTTCGCGGAAGTTATGAAGAATACTTAGAATCTAAAGTATCTTAAAAGTATTGCGTGGGACTTTATAGTCCCATTTTGCCCGGATTTAAAATATTATTAGGATCAAAGGCGTGTTTGATAACCCTAAAGAGATTCATTTCCTCTTCACTAAATGCTAGTGGCATAAATGGAGCTTTTGTTAGTCCAATGCCATGCTCACCACTTAATGTCCCTTCTAAATCCACAGCGACTCTAAAAATCTCTTCTATGCATGCATAGCCACGCGCCAATTCCTCTGGATCATCAGGGTTTGGTACCATGACATTGGTATGCACATTGCCATCGCCTGTGTGCCCAAAACACGGAATTTTGAAGTTATATTGTTGGCTTAAGCGGTTGATGTGTTCCAAAAGTTCGGGTAAACGCGATCGAGGGACGGTAATATCTTCATTGAGTTTCTTTTTGCCATAAATTGTGATACTTTGGCTAGCATTGCGTCTAGCAAACCAAAGATCTTCCTCTTCTTTGGTGTTTTTGGCTTTTTTGAAATCCGTGCATCCATTTTCTTTAAATTTTTGCTCAAGTTGGGTAAGTTGATAGTCTAATACCTCTTGCATATCCCCATCTACTTGTGTAATAAGGATAGCACCAGCGTCTGTAGGCAAGCCTTTAGAAAAGCGTTCTTCAACTGCACGAATACTAAGGTTATCCAAAAATTCCATAGCCACAGGCGTAATGCCACTTGCCATTGTTTTATAGACAGCATTCATTGCGTCATTGATAGTAGCAAACACACCCATAGCAGATTGGCGAAGTTTTGGCTTGGCGATGAGTTTGAGTGTGATTTCTGTGATGACAGCCAGAGTTCCCTCACTAGCAATGAGAATCCCTGCGATATTATATCCTGCTACATCTTTAATCGTTTTTTTACCGGCTTTGATAATATCCCCATTAGGTAGTACGGCACGTAGTGCCATAACATAATCTTTGGTGATACCATATTTTGCAGCGCGCATACCACCAGCATTTTCACTGACATTGCCACCCAAGGTGCTATATTCTTGGCTTGCAGGATCCGGTGGATAAAAGAGTCCTCGTTTTTCTACTTCATTTTGAAAATGCTTGTTAATCACTCCTGGTTGCACGCGTGCGATGAGATTTTTTTCATCAATTTCTAGAATCTGATTAAAGTATTTTTCAAGTGCTAGGACAATCCCACCATTTGCTGGTAGCGCACCACCTGTAAAGCCACTTCCTGCACCACGAGGAATGATAGCTATTTTATGTGTGTTGCAGTATTTAAGCACCTCACTTACATCGTGTTCATCTTTTGGATATACCACTGCTTGAGGTTCATAACGCTCTCTTGTAGCATCATAGCAATATGCTATGCGATGGGCAGTGTCATCATAGCAGTTTTCTTCACCTACAATATTTTTGAGTGCACGTATATGCGCAGAATCTAATGGTGCGATCATAGTAGCTCCTAAATATTACATTGATTAAAGAATATATCAAGCGGATAATGTTTCCCGCTTTCTTTAAGATCGAGATAGGCATCAATAAGGCGATATTCATCTTTGCCATGCAATGCGCGTCGTTCTTTGGCTTTTTCAATCATTTCAAGCTCAAACATCACATAAAATAGTGCATTTTCGGCGTGCTCATCATTATTGGCTAAAGATTCAAAAAGTTTATACCACGCATCGGGTTGGAGGATAGTTTGGTTTTGTTGGGCAAGCTCGACATAATCTTGGGCACAAAAGTGCATCTGTTTGCAGATGTCAGAGAGTTTTTGTGCATCAAACACATCACTATGAGCGACAAAGGCTTGTATAAGTGAAGATTTCATAGAAGCATTATAGGGTATTTGCAAACTAAATAGTCGTTCTAAATCCTTAGATGATCCATTGCCTAAAATTTGGATTAGAGCAAAATCTTTAATTTCTTGAGGGTTATTTTCACTAAGTGCATTAAAGGCAAATTTGTTATCGCTTTGAATCTTGTTTTTAAGATTTTGGATAAAAAATTTATTCTCTTTACTAAGATTATAGGCGCGTAAATCCACATTTTTACCATTCATCACATCTTTGTAATTTTCAAAGAGTTTATCAATCTTTGGCTCAAAGCATTCTTTTGAATCTAATCGCGGTTTGAGGTAAAAGCGCGCTAAAATCTTAGAAAGCTTGGAAATATCGGCATTTTTATATACACGAGATTCTATAGGTTTATTGAGTGCTTGTTCGTTTATTTGCGAAAAGAGATAATTAAAATCGTTACGTGTGCGGTAGGATTGTATTAAGGTGTTTGCCCACGATGATGCAAAAAGCAAAGAGCTACAAAGACAAAAGATAAGCACGATGATAATAAGCCATAGTGTAACTGGGAGATTAAGATCTCGATTGTTTGGGAGTGTGAGGGTAAAATTTCCAAGCTCAAGTGTGTAGGCGTATATCCCCAAAATTGCACAAAATATCACGACAAACGCTATGTAGTATTTAAATCGCATTGTTACTCCTTATTGTTTTTTGATGTTTTTAATTTTTGCTCTAGAATCTGTTTTTTTTCTACATGTTCACGACAATCTATGCAATATTTTGCGTGCGGTTTAAATTTTAAACGCTCAATATCTATTTCATCATCACACATTTCACAGATTCCGTAGGTCTTGTTTTTGATTTTTGTGAGTGCATAGTCTATATCATCAATTTCTGCTTTTTGCAGTTCTAAGATATTGGCAACTTTTGTCTCATATAATGCAGCTGCCACGACATCGCTATCATCAGAAAGTCTAGAGTTATACCATTGCTCCATAAGTTCTTTTTTCTCCACCATAGAATCTACTAGAGTCTGCCTTCTTTGTGTTAATAATGCGTGAAAAAACTCGTAATCCATAATTCCCTCTTTTGGCTACTATTTGTGGTAAGGGTGATTTGCCATAATACTTAGTGCTCGATATATCTGCTCACATAGCACAAGTTTAGCAATTTTATGACTTAGGGTAAGTGGCGTGAGACTTAGATTCTGCATAGAGTGTAAAAATTTTTCCTCAAAACCATACGCACCTGCAATAAAAAAATTTACTTCTCGGTGATTTGCAATGAGACTGGCAAATTGATGAGAATCTAGCATTTTTGCTTGTGGGTGTAGTGCGATACAGAGGCTTGAAGCCGTATTTTTTAGAAATGGCATAAAGGCATCAGAGTAAGATTCTTGTGCTTTTGTAGCAGAGATTTTTTGTGCTTTGGCAATGGCATTGTTAAAGATATTATGTATGTGTAATCGTGCACCAAAAGCTTTACATTTCACTACAAAATCCTCTACAAGTGTCTCTGAATCTGCCCTGTTAATACAATATAGGTTGTATTTCATGATGTTTGGTAAGGTATCTTATCAAGTCTGCAAGGGTTTTTTTCAAGCTTTTGCGCTCAACAACCATATCAATAAGTCCGTGTTCTAGCAAAAATTCCGCAGTTTGAAAGCCCTGTGGCAAGTCCGCACCAATAGTTTGCTTAATAACGCGAGGACCAGCAAAACCGATGATTGCACCTGGTTCAGCAATAATCACATCTCCCAAAAATGCAAAACTCGCACTTACTCCACCAAATGTCGGATCGCTAAGTATAGAGATAAAAGGAAGCTTGGCGGCAGAAAGTTTATTCAGTGCAGCAGATGTTTTTGCCATTTGCATGAGTGAGTAGGTGGATTCTTGCATTCTTGCACCACCACTTGTAGAGCATATAACAAGGGCTTGGTGTTTTTGTATAGCACGATTGATAGCACGCACAATCTTTTCACCCTCTACAGAACCCAAAGAACCGCCCATAAAAGAGAAATCAAACACAACAAGTTGCATACCAATACCATCGATAAAGGCTTCTCCTGCTATTGCAGAGCTTGGTCTACCACTTTTTTGCTCACCTTCTTGAATTCGTTGTTTATAGCTTTTTTTATCCACAAACTCTAGGGGATCGACGGGACGCAAATCTCTATCGTGCTCCTCAAAACTTCCAGTATCGCATAAGAGCTCAATTCTCTCTTGTGCGGAGATTCTAAGATGGTGATTACATTTTGGGCATACTTGTGATTGAGAAAATACTTCTTTGTAATACATAAGCGCATTACAATTAGGGCATTTCACCCAATGCGAAGGTGCTTCATTCTTTTGGGCGCGTGGTTCAGCTTTTTTGGATTTGAAGAAATCGCTAAATGACATAATCTAATCCTTGCTTTGTGTGAGAAGTTGCGTAATGGTATCAAAAATTTGCTTATCTTTGCTTATAAGCAAAAAATCTTCATTATGGTTTATATGTAGTCCTTGTGCGAGAAATAGTCCTGCTTTGCTATCATAATGTCGTATCTTGCCTACAAAAAGCATAAAACTTACCTTATGAGCCATACTGATAGAGAGCGCACTTGCCCCCAAAGATCGGAATTTTAGATGATGAGCAAATAATAGATTTGCGATGTTGGGATTTGAGTAGGCTTTTTCAAAAATGCCACATTTTGGATTTTTGGTATAAACTAATGGCGTGGGATTTGGATTGTTAAGATCTAATGTAAAAAGCATATCATTACTCCGTGCTATGAGTGTTTTGGTACAAAAATTTATCACAATAGCTTCTTTGCAATCTCCTTGTTTATCACACAATGCCACAGAAGCACCATAGTAGGGAATCTGTGAGAGAAAATTATCGCTTCCATCAAGTGGATCGAGAACAATAAGAGAATCTGTGGGTTTTGCAGATGGAATCACACCACTTTCTTCAGAATCTATGTCTGCAAGATGTGATAGGTGCTTGATAAAGATTCTTTGGCATTCCAAATCCGCACCTATACTAATATCGCCACCCACACCTTGCGTGTGTTTTACAAAAAGTGCGCTATCTTTGGAATCTAAGAGCGTGATAATCTCTTTTGTAGCTTGTATGCTTGCACTTAGAAATTCTGTGAGTTTGATATTTGGCGTGTGTGGTTTGATAATGTCTAGATTCATACAAAGTCCTTATAAAAAACACATAGTTTTGCGTTTATATCGGTTATATCTTTTGAAACACTAAAATGGTGTATAATTATGCTAAGTTTTCTTAAAGAAAGATACCATTTACACTATGCAGGGCTATATCTTAAAAGTCATACCAACTAAAACACAAGATTTAATCGTAAAGATTCTCACTTCACAAAGCTTTCGGAGTTTTTATCGGTTTTATGGGGCGCGTCATAGCACCATAGGTTTGGGGTATAAGATTGATTTTGAGGAACAGGCTAATGCGCATTTTTTGCCCCAAGTCCGCCATATTTTGCATTTATCCTTTGGTTGGGAGCGTGAATGGGAGCGTGTGTATGTATGGCAACAATTTTTAGGTTTATTAGAACGACACTTAGATGAGGTGTATGAGGTAGGAGAGTTTTATTTTCGGCTTTTGGATATGAGTGCCAAAAAAATTGCCAAACAAAATCCATTTCGTGTGCTTTTAGAATCGTATGCGAGTTTGTTGGAATATGAGGGGCGTTTGGGGCGACAGGAAGCAAATCGTTGTTTTATTTGTGATGGAATCTTAGAATCTCACATCACTCTAAGTAGAGCATTTTTGTTTGCTCACCCTCATTGCGTGCAAGGATTTGTCTTTGAAAAATCACAGATTCTAGAGTTTTTTACACACACTTCGACATTGCACCTAGAAGACACGCAGGTGCAAAAATTATGGCAAATTCTTTGTTTAGGACTTTAGTGGAGGTTTATATGAATGACAAAAATATATTACAAAAAAGAATTGTTTCGTGGATTTTTCTTATTGGGGCAATTATATTAGAAGTCATAGGCGTGAGTATGCTTAAAGCGATTTCTAATCCTATCGTGGGCAATATTGTTATGCTTGTTTTTGTGAATCTCTCATATGTATTGATGGCGTTTGCACTTCTTGGGATTGCACTTGGCGTAGCGTATTCTGTATGGGAAATTTTGGGGCTTGTAGGGATTATGGTTGTTAGTTTTGTATTTTTTGAACCCGAACTCACGACATACCAATATGCAGGGATTGTATTGGGATTTTTGGGAATTGTGTGTGTGATCATGGGCGAAAAGCACGAATATTGTGAATCTATGCAGGATTCTTGTGATGAGGAGAGTGTGCTAAGCGTATCTTCTCATAATGATACATCTCATCTAAAGGCGTAATATGGGATTTGCTTGTATTGTATTGTCAGGGATTTTAGATGTTTTTGCCAACCTTGCGTTACAAAAGTCAAATGGCTTTAGAAATATAAAATGGGGATTTTTGGCTTTAGTGCTTGTAGATGGAGCATTCCTACTCCTTTCTGTTGCAATATCTTGGTATGATATTGTTTTACCTGTTGCTTATACACTTTGGGGGGCTATAGGTGTGCTTGGTTCTGTGGCTGGAGGTTATCGTTTTTTTGGACAAAGTCTTAAGTCCATAGGATATATTGGGATAATCTTGATAATAACAGCGGTGGGATTATTGAATTTTGTATAATGGCGTGGGGGAAACCCACGCTTGGCTTAAAATACGACATCAGATGGCTGAATGTCTGTGCCATATATAGGGGCTAATGTT
This sequence comes from Helicobacter equorum, assembly GCF_900198655.1. GTDB lineage: Bacteria > Campylobacterota > Campylobacteria > Campylobacterales > Helicobacteraceae > Helicobacter_F > Helicobacter_F equorum. Next base: position 26,192 of record NZ_FZPO01000006.1, read on the forward strand.
TGCTCATACGCTTCAAAGAGGAATTTTTCTTCGGTAAGTGTTTGGATCTCTTGGTTAAGCCATTTTAAAAGTTCTGTATTTCCTTTTTTGACTGCTGGAGCAATAACATCAGAATCTCCTAATTCTTTGATACCAACGCTAAATTCTGGATTCTCTTTTGCCCATGCAAAAAGTAGCGTATTATCATGTGCGAGTGCATCACCTCTGCCATCTTTGAGGGCAGCAAATGTTTCGGTGTTTTGCTCAAATTTTAAAAGTTTGATATTTGGGTAGTTTTTTGTGAAATAAAAATCCGCTGTTGTCCCTTTATTGACAAGAAGTGTCTTATCTTGGAGTTGGGCTATATCTGTGATTGCACCATCTTTGCTCACCACACCTAAAGCAACTTTCATATAAGGTTTAGCAAAATCTACAACTTCTTCTCTTTGTGGCGTTTTTGTGAAGTTTGCCATAATAATATCCACTTTATTAGATCGCAAAAATTCCACACGATTAGCCGCTTCAACATTTATAAATTGTATTTTGTTTTCGTCACCTAGTAAGTCTTTGGCAATTCTTTTAGCTATGACAATGTCAAAACCTGCATTCTCTCCTTGCGTATTGATATAGCCAAATGGTGGTTTATCACCAAAAACACCCACGATCAATGCTCCACGATTTTTGATTGTTTCAAGTGCATTTTGTGTGCTAGATTCTTCGTTATTCGAATTTGAACAAGCACCTAAAAACAGAGCTAGCATAATGCTAAAATTTGTGAGTATCACACGCCACATTTTTGTATTCATCTCATCTCCTTTTATGTTACAATGTCCTTTAAGTTATATAACTTAGAGGACATAGATTATACCAAAATATTTGGTTTGGTGGCTATTGAAGGAAATGTATGACACAGATGACACAAACTAGGGGCAAGGGCGATAAAGATAATGTGAGCTTTGCGGATGCTATGCTTAGTCCAAGTGCGAGTTTTGGAGGATTGTATACTCTCTCACGCCTCCCACATTTTACACCACATATGTTGCAAGAATTTCAGAATCTCTCTTATGCAGAGCTTTGCAAACGCGTATTTGAGCTTTTGGATCTGGGAATTGAGAATGAGCTTTTGGATTTTGCACTGCAAGCTTATGCGAATTTTGATGATCCACATACACCTGTGAATCTTGCGCAATATGATGAGAATCTTTTTGTGTTAGAACTTTATCACGGACCTACAAGGGCGTTTAAAGATATGGCGCTTCAGCCATTTGGACGTATGATTCAGACTTTTGGAAAAGGTAAGCAATATTTGATTTTGGTAGCTACAAGTGGGGATACAGGACCTGCGACTTTGGAGAGTTTTGCCAAAGAACATCTTGGAGAGGATTGTAGTATCAATGTGGTATGTCTGTATCCTAAAGATGGCACTTCAGATGTCCAACGCTTGCAGATGGTAACTACAGATTCTGTAAATCTCAAAGTGCTTGGCATCGAAGGTAATTTTGATGATGCACAGCATACGCTAAAATCTTTATTACAAGATGCAGAATTTATAGATTTTTTGCATAACAAGGGCATTGCACTTTCGGTGGCAAATTCTGTGAATATTGGGCGTGTGGTTTTTCAGATTATCTATCATATTTGGGCGTATTGCCGACTTTGTAAAGATGGTGTGCTTAAGTGTATGCAACCTCTTAATATTATCGTACCTAGTGGGAATTTTGGTAATATTTTGGGTGCGTTTTATGCCAAAAAAATGGGTGTGCCATTGGGTAAGCTTATTAGTGCTTCAAATGCCAATAATATTCTGTATGATTTTATCACTACAGGAGTTTATGATATACGCAATAGAGAGCTTTTAAAGACTTCTTCACCCGCTATGGATATTATCAAAAGCTCCAATGTGGAACGAGTGTTGTTTGAGCTTTTTGGTGCGCAGCGCACAAAAGAATGTATGCAATCCCTTCAAAATATTGGAGTGTATAGGCTAGATTCTAAGGAATTAGAGGCATTGCAAGGGTATTTTGTAGCAAGCTTTTGTAATGACACACAATGCAAGGACTTGATCGCAGAATCTTTTGCAAATGGGTATCTTTTGGATCCTCACACAGCATGTGGGATAAAGGCGTATAAGGAATTTGCAGCAAAAGAGGGTAATGGCGCAAAATTTGTGCTTTGTTCGACAGCACAATGGAGTAAATTTGCACCAACTGTGGCAAGGGCATTAGGTGCGACTAAGAATTTTAATGATAAAGAGGCAATAGAGTTTGTATTGTCCTTAGACAGCACTCAAAAGCTTACGCCACATATCGCAAAGCTTTTTGATAAGTCTGTGGTGCATAATGAAGTCGTGAGTGTTGATAAAGTTAAGCATGCTATGATGCAGTGGTTACAATAGGAGGTAGTAAATATGGATATTACAACCAAAAATTGGCTTATTCCTAGTATTGCTTTTTTCTTGTTTTTGTATGTGATGGTGCTCTTGGGAATTTTTGCTTACAGAGATTCTAAGATGCCACTTTTTGAAGGTGCGCAAAATAGCCCAGTAACGACTATTGAGGATTTTCAAAAAGAACTTAATAAATACGCAAATTGAGATTTAAGACATCAAAGTTTTAGTCGATTTTGTGGTACAATAGATAAAAAACTAGAGGTGTAAAAATTATGGTTAGTGGTGTAAATTCTTCTATTGTAGCCACCAATGCCTTAGGTGTGAATCGTAATCAAGGGCGTGATGGCGGTATCCAAGCACAAGGAAATGAAGAGAATAAAGGAATGGTAAAAGAAGTAGCATTTGATAAAGTAAGTGATATTAAAGAAAGAATTATCAAAGGCACATACGTTATCGATATTGATAAAACTTCTAGGAAAATGGCATCAGATTTGCTTAATCTCTAAAACATTCGCCCTTTGTGGCGGTATTTTAGGGAGTGAAGAATGTTGCAGCAGTATTTGGATGGTGCTATTGCAGATGTTAATAGCCTTATAGATCTTACCAATCAAGATATAGTAGATATTCAAGTCGCCAATAATGAGGCGATATTCTCTCGTAATATACAAAAAAATTCCCTCATCAAATCTTTCGAACAAAAAAAATCTCTTATGGAACAAGAGATGCAAAAACTCATACAATCCTACGATAATAAACCTCTTGCAGAAATTTTGCAACTTGAACCAGAGATTGATAAAGGATTGGGAGATTTACGCCAATCACTCCAATCACTTAAAGATCTCAATAATGCTTATGCAAAGAGCGTATTTGCAGTGAGTGAGTTTTATGATTCGCTATTGCGTAGGCTTGTCCCTTGTGAAGATGGTGGTTATAGTAATTCTAGTAAAACAAAAAGCCATCTTGTGCAGATTCAAGTATAAAGAGATTGTGTAATGGGTGGCATTCTCTCTTCTCTTAACACTTCTTATACTGGCTTGCAAGCACATCAAGTTATGGTTGATGTGACAGGCAACAACATTTCTAATGCTAGTGATGAGTTTTATAGCCGTCAAAAAGTTGTGGTGCGTCCCGAGAAGCCTATTTATTTTCAAGATTATAATTTGGGGCGTGGTGTTAGTGTCGAGACAATCGCGAGAGCGCATGATGAGTTTGTGTTTTCACGATATAGGCGCGCTAATGAAGAATCGCAATTTTATGATACGCATTTTACCTATTTACGCGAGGCTAGTGCCTTTTTTCCTGAAGTTGATGGCGTGGGGATTTATAATGACTTAGAGCGCTATTTTGATGCATGGAAAGATCTTGCCAAAAACTCTAGTGATCCAGCACAAAAACAAAACCTTGCCAAAGATACTAAGACGCTTACCAATAATATCCAAGAAACAAGAAGGCGTCTTGAGATTTTGCAACGCAAGGCAAGTGATGAGCTAGAAGTAGTGGTAAAGGAAGTGAATCTTGCGGCTAAAGAAATTGCAGAAATTAATAAAAAACTTAAAGAAATGGAAGATGGTTTAGAGCTTAAACAAGCCAATGAATTGCGTGATAGGCGTGATGAGCTAGAATTTAATCTTCAGACGCTTATTGGTGCAAATGTGTTTAAAAATCATCTAAAGAGTGATTATTCCGTGCATCCTATGCGTGCGGATTTTGATGATGAATATGTGCTAAATATTGGTCGTGGATTTAATATCGTTGATGGTGCGATGTATCACCCCATAGTGTTAGAAAAAGAAGATAATGCCAATCATCTTTGCCGTGTGTATTTTCAAGGTGATGATTTTAAGCGTGTAGAAATTACCGAAAAACTTACACAAGGTAAGGCAGGATCACTTATAGCATTATATAGTAGCGGTGTAGATGGTACACCTGTGGGTAAGATTCAAGACTATATCAATCTCCTTGATGTTTTTGCCAAGGGCTTTATTGAGGCAACAAATGCGATATATGCCCAGAGTGCAACCAACTTTGTTAAAAGCGATAAACTTAATATTTGGGGTAAATATGCACTTTTAGATTCTAATTACAATATCAAAGAAGGTAGTTTTGATGTTATTGTGTATAACACCACAGGCGAAGAAATGGTGCGAAAGACGATTAGTATCGATAGAATCACGACAATTTATGATATTGTAAGGGCGATTAATGCTAACACTGATGATAATAAAGATAATAACCCATTAAATGATGTTGATGACTATTTTCGCGCTTATTATGATGATGTAGCCAAAGAGTTTGTGATACAAGCCAAAGATCCTGCAAAGGGTTTGTATGTCTCTATCAAGGATAATGGTAGTAATTTTACCGGAGCATTTGGGCTTAATCGATTTTTTGATGGCAATAGCGCTAAGGATATAGAGTTAAATCAAGAATATGTCAAAGACTCAACACTTATACGTCCATGGCTTGCACCAGTTAATGGGAATTTTGATGTTGCTAACATGATGCAACAACTCCAATATGATGAAGTGGATTTTGATATTAATAAATTTACTCAAAAGAAAATGCGGATTCCAGAGTTTTTTCAATTTCTCACAGGGCGTGTTGCGACACAAACCGAACAAACCCAACGCACCAAAGAGACTAAAGATTCTGTGCTTTCTGCTGTCAAAAAAGAGCATTTAGCAATTTCGCAAGTAAGCGTAGATGAAGAAATGGTGAATCTCATCAAATTTCAAAGTGGTTATGCAGCAAACGCCAAAGTTATCACTACCATTGATAGAATGATTGAAACACTACTTGGCATTAAACAATAAGCCTTTTGTTTTTTTGTATTAGTTATTGCATATTTTTTTGATATGTTTCTTGTGCTTTTTGACGCGCTTTGATAGTTGTATTAAGCAATGTATCCTTGCCTTGCAAGTGATCAAGCCACGCTACTTGCTGAAGCACTTCTGACACAGCCCTAAATAAATCGTGTGGAATAAAGCCCCCAACTTCTGTCATCGCATACAAACTTCTTGCTAGTGGCGGGTTTTCAATGATGCGTATTTCATATTCTCGTGCTACCGCCTTAATGCGTATTGCCAATTCATCGACACCTTTTGCTACAACTCTAGGCGCCATACCCAAATCTACATCCTCATCTTGATAGCGGATTGCTACGGCATAGTGTGTGGGGTTAGTTATCACGACAGAAGCACTTGGTATTTCTTGCATCATACGACTTCGTGCCATTTTTTGCTGTGTTTGGCGGATACGCGCTTTTATCTCTGGATTCCCTTCATAGCGTTTTGTTTCATCTTTGAGTTCTTTGACGCTCATACGCAAACTTTTCATATATTGATAGCGTTTAATAAGATAATCTGCCACTGCCATAATAAAAAATAGTATCAATAAGATACCAATTAAGATGAGCACTTTTTCTCTAAACCACAAAATCTGATCATAAAGCCTTAGGCGTGATATGGTAGGAAGTTCTCCAAAAAATCCTACAAATACCACAAAGCCCACAACAAATGCTATAAAGACTTTAAAGGTAATCATAAAACCATCAAGGAGTTTTTTGAGTGAAAAGACATTTTTAATCCCCAAAATAGGATTAATTTTAGAGAGTTTTGGCTGCAACACTTTAGTTGAAAGCAAAAAACCAAATTGCCCCACATTTGCTACGACACCAATAATCATCAGCCCCAAAAATACTGGTAACACCATTTTTAGCATTTCAATTCCTATGCCAAGCGTGAGCCACAAAAGTTCTTGTGCACTAAATTCTTGGAGTGTAAAAAAACTTGTTATGTAGGTAAAAATCCCCTTGGACCCATCTACCCAATATGGAATCATAAAAAAAACCAATGCCAATCCACTTAGCATCACAAAAAAACCCACAAGCTCTATGCTCTTGCTGACATTTCCCTCTTCTCGTGCTTGTTGGAGTTTGTGTTGGGAGGGGGCTAAGGTCTTTTCTTCATCATCTGCAGGCATAGGGCTTCCTTAAGCTCACTCCTTTGCTTGTGTCAATGCATCATAATACAAAAAGTAGTTTTTTGAATCATAGGATTTAAATTTACTTCCAAGTGGTTTGTCCGGATTACTTATGCGTGAAAAAAATGGTGTGATTGTCGTAGTGTGCAATATTTCGTTAGGCGGCGGCGGTAGTGTTTCAAGTAGAGTAAAAGACTGACAATCAAAAATATTGGTATGTTGAGAATCTACGATAAAAACCAAGCCTATGCTGTATTTTGGGCAAAAATCTTTAAAGTGTTTTGGTTTTGGATCATTGAGACTTTCTTGCTGAAGATATGTAGCAAATAAATCAATATGCATAAATGTAATATTTGGGTTATTGCGAATCACAAATTGATAGCTCTCTTGATTTGGTGCAATGACGAATGCGCGATTATAAAAGCTCCTAAATAAGACTTCATCACCTACTTGAGGTTGATTAATGGGAGTTGGGAGATAGCGCTGGTTTATGGTATCAAAAGGCTCTACTCTTGCACTAGCTCTTCTTTCTTGGATGGATTCTATAGTTGCCTTAGCAATGATGATAGAGTGTGATTTGTTTTTGGTAAGTATCACGCCACTTTCACCCACTTGTAAATCATATGCATCAAAAACTACGATATCTTTTTGCACAGAATCTATATTCGTTTTTATAACTTTTGTATCGATGCCAAACGTGCAATTTAGCATAAGTGCTATGCATATAATCCATTTCATACACATATTCCTTTGGTGTGGTGCAAAAACCACAAAATTCCAAATCCAAGTCCGGGAGTTTTTGTGATGTTATCATCGTATAAAAATGTTTCTAGATCTGCTCGTGGTAAAAGCATACTCTCTATCACTTCTCCATCGACACCACCACCCTCTGCGTGCTTGTGTTCTTGTGTAACTTGTGCATAAAAGAGATATTGTTTTGCGCCACTTGTTCCCACAGATGTATGAAATACTGCCACCTCTTGTAGATCTTGTGAATCTAGCGCATATCCGCATTCTTCTAATACCTCTTCTGCTGCAATCTGTCGAATACTTTTACCTTCTTTGTCTAGGAGTCCTGCACAGAGTTCATAGGTGTAGCCATCATTATTTTTCAAAAATACTGGAGGGCGAAATTGTCTCACGACCACTAGTGCATCTTCATCGATCCTATGGAGGATAATCGCCACACTATCAAGGCTTTGGATAAAATCCCATGCTTTTTTATAGCCATTTTCTGTATAAAGCATTCTTTGGGGTTTGATATAGGGAGAATCTACGCATTGGGTGATTTGAATATCGCGTATATCGGTTTTCATTTTATTGTATGCCTTTTGTGAATCCATCTATTGGTAGGCTCACAATAATAGATTCTTTTTGTTCTTCTTGGACTTGGGCTAGGATTGTTCCTATTTGCCCCTTTAGATCATCACTAAGGTTTGCAAATTGTTCTTTGTGTTCTTTACTGAGTTCTTTTGTCGCCGCTTTTATGTTGCCAAGAGGATTGACTGGTTGATTATTTTTATACACGCCAAAATGCAAATGCGGACCTGTGCTAAGACCCGTGCTACCGACTTTTGCTATATATTGCCCCTTTTTGACATATTTACCTGTTTTCATGCCAGGAGCAAATGAGTTTAGATGCGCATATACGGTTTTTATACCATTTTCATGGCGCACCTCTATTACATTTCCATAACCACCTTTTTGCCCTACAAAGACAATTGTTCCGCTTCCTGCCGCACTCACAATTGTCCCCTTAGGAGCTGCATAATCTACGCCATAATGTGGTCGCACAAATCCAAGAATTGGGTGTTTACGACCTAGCGAGAATTTTGAGCTAATACGCGCACCTGAAATTGGTAAAGAGAGCAAGAATCCCTCGATTTCTTTACCTTTGATGTCGTAATAGCGTCCATTGTATGCAAAAAGATAGTTTGGTTTTTTGTTTGTTTCTACCATAGCCGCTTTAATTTGGGCATTGCCTAGAGGTTTGCCTAAACGATATTTGCGATTATAAATAAGAGCGACTTTATCCCCTTTTAGCACCGTGCGATTAAAGTTTATACTATTTTTGTAGGCATTAAGCAATTCATTAACAAGCCCTTGATCATCAGTAATTTCCATGAGATCCTGATAGATGGAGCGTTGGACAGAGATTACAAGGCGTTGTTCGTTTTCAAAATATGTAACGGGTGTGAAGTCCATTTTGTAGCCATTTTTGTAGCGAAAAATGTGAATCTGCATACCATCACCGATAGGAATGAGGGCTTGTAAGAGGTTATTATCATCATCAAGGGCGGTGTAATATCGCACTCCTGCATAAATTTCGCTAGTGAGTTCTCTATCTTCTGGTGGTAAGTCATAATACACGCTTACAGGAATATTGTATTTTTGGAAAAAGCCAAAAAGCGTGTTGCCACTTTCCCAAGCTTGATTATTTACTACCGCACCAAAGATGCACTGCAAGGAGATACAAAACATAAGTATATACGATTTCATTAGCCACCTTTTAGATCTGATTTTAGACGTTTTTAAACAATGACCCATATCAATCCAAGATAAAAATTTGGAATGCTAACATAAAAATGATAAAAACTCTCTTGTATTTAATTTTTGTAAAAAAACCACGATTTTGTGTGTTTAGTATTTTGGGTATCAAGAGGTCGCAGTGAAAAATATTATCATTAGTTTTATAGCGTTGTGTGTAGCTATAGTCGTGTATGTAGTCTTTAATGTTTTTGTTTTTGATAGACAAAAGCCTCTTCTTCAATCACAATCCACATTACCCACTCATTGGAATTTGCAAGATGATTTAGTCTTATCATTTAGTGATGAGAGTGGCATACGCAATTACAGCGTAGAAGTGAGCCTAGATTCTCAAGTGTTATTTAGTGATGAAGAAATTGTGCTAAATAAACCCAAAAATTTTCAGCTTTCACTCCCAAAACCTCTTACAGAGCTCAAAGATGGCACGACATTGCAGTATAAGATTTGTGTGCGTGATTGGAGTAATACGAACTTTTTTTCTGGTAACCAAACTTGTATCAATTTGCCTCTAATTGTTGATGTGAGTGTCCCACAAATACAAATTCTTGCACGATCCCCAAAAATATCGCGATCTGGTAGTGCCCTTGTTCTCTTTAAGGTTAAAGATTTTGCTCTAGATTCTGTGGTACTTAGTAATGGCAAGAATGAATTTCGTGCTTTTAAACATACTTTTAATGACATTACGCTACTACCTGATGAGGCAGTGTATGGTGCAGTCATCGCATGGCCCTTAGAAAATAAACTTTTTGAGGGGAGTATCAAGGCATATGATAAGGCAACCAATACCACGAAAATTCCCCTAAATTTCCAAAAAAATCTTAGCGCACCTATTCGTAAATCTAATTTGCGCCTAAAACCAGAATTTTTAGAATCCAAACTACGCACACTCTTTGAAGAAATTGGTTCTACAGAGTATGAAAGTTTTGCAGATGACAAGGAGCGGTTTGCATTTATTAATGAAGAAGTGCGATTAAGGGATACGCAACAAATTTTGGAAGCCACAAGCACCACGATCTCTGATGTGAGTTACATTACTGGTGGTGTTATGCCTTTTTTAGGATTGCAAAAAGCTATGATTGTAGGGTATTTTGGCGATGAGCGTAGCTATTATTTTAACAAAGAGCTTGTGGGTGTAGTGTATCATATGGGTGTAGATTATGCGAGTGTGCGTAATGCACCCATCATCGCGAGTAATAGTGGTGTGGTAGTTTTACGACAATATTTGGGGATTCACGGCAATAGTGCTATTATCTATCACGGATTTGGTCTTGCTAGTTTGTATGCGCATATGTCAGATTCTACACTAAAGGTAGGCGACAGGGTGCAGATTGGCGATACTATCGGTTATACAGGATCTAGTGGTTGGGCATTTGGCGATCATTTGCATTTAGAAATGCTCGTGCAAGGTCATGCTGTCAATGTCTTTGAATGGGAAAATCCTAAATGGATAGAAGAATCTATTAATGCAGTCTTTGAGGAGGCGCATAGACAATTGCTAGAGCAAACCCAATCAAAATAATTGTTACCAACACAAAACAAGTGTGCATTTATCTTTTAGAGTGTAGAATTATGTTTTATTTCAAGATTTTATACGAGGAGTTATTATGAGGTTTTTTCATAGTATTGTATTGGTAGGCTTATTAAGTTTAGGTAGTGTATGTGCAGCGCATTGGGGATATGAAGAGGAAAATGGACCAAGCACTTGGGGGCAAGACTATCCAGAATGTAATGGTGTGGAGCAATCTCCCATCAATATCATAAGTAAGGATACAGCTTCTGTTGCTAATGCACTTGCTATAGAGTATAAGGCAGATTCTCAAAACATTATTAACAATGGGCATTCTGTGCAAGTTAATTTTGCAAAAAACAATACCATAACATATGGTGGTCAAGAATATGCACTTGTGCAACTACATTTCCATACCCCTTCTGAACACACTATTGATGGTAAAAGTTATCCTTTAGAAATGCATCTTGTGCATAGCAGTACAGATGGAAAATTACTTGTTATTGGTGTCCTATTTAAGGAAGGTAAGGCAAATGCAGAGTTACAAAAAATTGTAGAAGCTGCTCCTAAACAAGTTGGCGTAGTGGGAGCTTTTGAGGGCTTAAATCCAGCTAATATTCTTCCTAATAAGCGTTCTTATTATGCCTTTAGCGGTAGCTTGACAACACCACCTTGTAGCCAAAATGTGCAATGGGTTGTTTTGGGACAAATCATTAGTGCTTCTAAATCACAAATAGATTCACTACATACTATTATGCATACTAATGCACGCAATATTCAGCCACTAAATGGCAGAGAGATTCAGAGTGCACAATAACTTTATCTAAGTGAGGCTAGAATCTCTTTGAGATTGCCAAAGACATATGCCACCTCTTGTTTTGTGATGATATAAGGTGGCATAAAATAGATTGTATTTCCCAAAGGACGCAAAAGCAAACCTTTGTGTAATGCCTTGTTATATATTTCTATACCTTTTCTTTGTCCTTCAAATCCTACGAGATCAAACGCGAGTATCATACCCCTTTGACGCATATTTTGCACAAAGCTAAATTCCCTAAAAGATTGTGCTTGTTCCCAAATATACGCGCTTAAAAGTTTGTTGGATTCTATAACATTCTCTTTGTCAAAAATATCAAGCACTGCATTTGCGCATACACACGCTAGAGGGTTTCCGGTATAAGAATGTGAATGCAAAAATGCCTTATGTTTTTCATAAGGTGCATAAAAATATTCATAGATTGTATCACTTGTTACCACCACTGATAGTGGCAAATACCCACCACTTAGCCCTTTACTAAGGCATAAAAAGTCCGGGATTACTCCACATTGCTCAAAGGCAAACATACTGCCACTACGCCCAAATCCCACTGCAATTTCATCAAAAATCACAAAGATTCCGCGATCTTGGCACATTTTTGTTGCTTTGGCGACAAACTCTGAAGTGTGCATTGCCATATTTCCTGCGCACTGCACAAGTGGTTCGAGGATAAATGCCACGATATTTGGGTGTGAATCTAGCATAGATTCTAAGTCTTTTAGGGCTTGCTCTGTGTTATAGAGTGTGGGTGCGGTGCTTGTGAGTGTTTGGAGCAAGATTGGATCATACACTTGCTTATACAAGCCCACATCACCTACACTAAGCGCACCGATTGTCTCTCCATGATATGCGTTTTGGAGTGAAAGAAAAGTATCATAAAAGGTAGTGTTAGATTCTATAGCTTTGGCGTGGTATGCCATTTTGAGTGCAACTTCTATCGCGCTTGAACCATTATCAGCAAAAAAACATTTATTGAGTGGTGCAGGGAGAATCTCACATAAGCGAGATGAAAGTGTGATGATAGGTTCGTGTGAAAATCCCGCTAGAATAATATGCTCTAATTTGTGGATTTGTTCGATAAGTTTTTGGTTGATATAGGGATTGCAATGCCCAAAGATATTAACCCACCAGCTTGACACACAATCAATATATGCCTTATCATCAAAATCATAAACATACACGCCTTTAGCATTTTTGACAGGTATTAGTGGATAGGTAGATTCATGATCGTGCATTTGTGTGCATGGGTGCCAAATATGGGCAAGATCTTTGGCTTTTAGAATCTCTGTGTATTGCATAAATAGCGCCTTTTGTGGAAATTTGGGCAGTTATTGTAAGACCCCTAAGCTTTTGTTTTACTTAGTAAAGTTATAATCGTGGCTTAGGTATAGCAGGTGGTTGCTTTTAGATTCTAAAAAGAGGAAAGTCCGAGCTACACTAAGACAGGATTCCATTTAACGAATGGCTGATGTAAATCAAGGGAAAGTGCAACAGAAAACAACCGCCCTCATAATGTTTTATGTGGGTAAGGGTGAAAAGGTGGGGTAAGAGCCCACCGACATTGTAGCGATACATTGTGCCGTGTAAACCCAATCCGTAGCAAGAAGAGCAGGTTAGAAGTCTTAGGTTTTTTTAGCTCTTCGCACGAGTATAGCAGTGATGTTATACCTAGATAAATAGCCACCCAAGACAGAACTCGGCTTATGCTATACCTATTTTTTGACTATTTTTCTCATTTTTTTCTAAAATCATTTTTTTTTTTTTTGTATTTTGCTACAATTCCAAACTTAAAATAGTGACAGAGATTTTACTTGTCTAAAGTGTCTGTTCGTAACTTTTGTTTTATAGGAGAGGGGTTTATATGAAAAAATGGTTTGGATCTTTGAGTATTGCTATAAAGCTTTTGTCTTCTGTAGCAGGTATAATGCTTCTTGGTATCATTATTTTAGCACTTGCTGTATTTAATGAAGTCCAAGAGAATATCTTGACAAATACTAAAAATACAATCACACAGGCTTCCAAAAATTATGCCACAATGATGAAAGGCTTTTTTGATGAAACAATCGTCTTAACTCGTGGAGTTGGCTCGTCATTCAATAAGATTTATCAGCAAAATCCAAAAGGTGTTAAGATTAGCGATCTTGGAAATATTGTGGAAAATATGCTTGATAATAGTCGCGCAAGCTATAGCTTTTTGTGGTTATTGCAGCGTCCAGATGATGCAAATCTTGATAAGCGTCATTTTACAGAAAGTGGAAAATTTGTAATGCTCTATCATAGTCCAAATGAAGAGAGAAACACTACTATTATAGAGCAAGCACATGATATTCTTATTGAGAGTCCTGTGATTCAGCGCGTGCTAAAAGAATCCAAAAATGGCAAACAACAAGCCTATGTGGGTGAACCTGCAAAGGTAAATTTTGGATATGGTGAGTTTTTGGGCTTAAACATTGCGTATCCAATTTTTGATAAAGAGAAAAATCTTATGGGAGTTGTTGGCTATACCTTTAATCTTTTAGAAGTATCCCATAGACTTACCGATCCTGCACTCTCTCTTTACAAAGGAGATTTAAGAATCTTGCTTAAAGATTCTGGAGTGATTGCTATACATGAGAATCCTAAATTAATCTTATCTAATATGCGAGAAGCCAATTCACATCCAGAAGCCAAAGAGGTGCTTGATGCTGTATCTGCACACCAAAGTGGCGTGTTTGATAATTATGTAACTACAGGTGGGGAACCAAGCTATGCAAGTGTCGAGTCTTTTAAAACTATCAATATGAATGATCCAAGTTATTGGTCTGTGTTGGTAACTGCACCTAAAGGTGAAGTGCTAAAACCATTATATCAGCTTCAGATGTATATTGCACTTTTGTCAATAGGTTTTTTAATTATTGTAATGGTGGCAGTATGGTATTTTGTAAGAAAAATTGTTGGTGTAAGATTACCTATCATTTCGGATACACTCGTTAGCTTCTTTAGACTACTCAATCATGAAAAGGTAGAAGTAAAACCCATTGTTATTCATGCCAACGATGAGCTTGGTGTTATGGGTAAGGCTATCAATGAAAATATCCAAAGAGCGCAATCAGGTCTCCAACAAGACTCCGCTCTTGT
>NZ_FZPO01000044.1 GCF_900198655.1 Helicobacter equorum
TATCAAAACTTTTGCGATAGCTTTGCTCAAACGCTTACTTATAGCCTCTTTCTTTCACGCCTAAACAACACCACACACGAAAATATCAATCTAAGCAATGCCAAAAAATTTATCCCAAAATCTTTCCCACTTATTAGAGCAATGAGCGGATTTTTGGACAACCTAGAAGAGCTAGATTCTATCAAATGGCTTATAGAAGAAATCATCTCTATCATTAAATCACATAGATATAAGCGAAATGATAAAAGAGCTTAATAAAATCTCACAAAAAGATTTATTAGGAGATTCTCTGCATAAAGACCCTTATTTGCACTTTTATGAGACTTTTCTAGCGAGTTATGACCCTAAGCTTAGAGAGATTAGAGGCGTGTATTATACCCCCGCTTCAGTGGTAAGCTTTATCATCAATGCCATAGATTTGACACTACAAAAAGATTTTAGTAAAACAGGATTAAATCAAGCAATGAGTGATAAAACTATCACACTCCTAGACTTTGCCACAGGCACAGGGACATTCTTGCTAGAAGCCTTTAGGAAAGCCCTAGAATCTAGCAATAAAAACAGCCCAAAATATAATCCAAAAGCCTTGATTGATAGATTCTATGGATTTGAATTTTAGTGGTCAATTCGTAAAAATAAAAACAAATTTGATAAAATTTTATAAAAATGGAGAAATTTTGTGACACAAATAACTTTATTGAATTATAAAGATTCTAAAGAAGAGCCCATAAAGACAAATATCACACTTAAAAAATTATTTCTTCAGAAACTTAAGGGTAAAAACTCTTCCTATAAACGCTACACAAAAAGCCCATTACGTTATGGTGGAGGCAAAAGTTTAGCAGTAGGACTAATCTTGGAGCAAATTCCTAGCGACACAAAAAGGCTTATTAGCCCATTTATTGGGGGCGGTAGCGTAGAAGTTGCAACTGCTTTGGAGCTTGATATAGAGGTCTTAGCTTTTGATATTTTTGATATTTTGGTGAATTTTTGGCAAGTTTTATGTAAAAACCCTGAAGCTCTTTACAAGGAGCTTGTAAAACTTAAACCTACAAAAGAAGTTTATGAAGTTATAAAGAACGAGCTTAAGTTATTTTGGAATGAAAGACATAAAAATCCAAGCAACACTCCACAAATCAATTTAGATTCTTTAACTCTAGCAAGAAATTATTATTTTAATTTTAATTTAAGTTATGGACCTGGATTTTTAGGCTGGATGAGCAAGATTTACGAGGATAAAAAACGCTATATAAAGGCTTTAGAAAAAATTAAAAACTTTAATACTGATAATCTAAAAGTAGAACAAGCAAGTTTTGAAATGGTATTTGAAAAATATCCTAATGACTTTTTCTATTGTGACCCCCCATATTTTTTAGAAGGCGATTCTAAAATGTTTAAAGGAATTTATCCTATGCGAAATTTCCCCATTCATCATAATAGTTTTGATCATAAACTTTTAAGCAAATGTCTTAAAAACCATAAGGGAAAGTTTGTTTTAAGTTATAATGATTGCGAATTTGTGAGGGAGGCGTATAAGGATTATAAAATTTTAGAACCAAAGTGGCAATATACAATGGGACAAGGAGAAACAAGAGTTGGCAAAAATAGAATACAAAGAGGAGATGACAACAACATAAAACAAAGCCATGAAGTATTAATTATAAAGGAGTAGAAATGAAAATAAGTGAAGTGAAAACTGCATTTAAAATTGCAGATGTAGAATTTGTAAAAGGTAGCACAAAGTTGAATTTTAATTATTTAAAAGATTTAAAAAATGAGAAAGGTGAGCCATTACCTCAAAAAATTCTCAGCGAAAATGTTGCTAGAGTGTATCTAATTGTAGTAGATAATGAGATTAAAAAGATTGGCGGGAGTCAAGCGATAGGCGGAATAAAAAATACTCTAGAGATTTATAGAGATGGCGGAGTCAAAGGGCGTCCAAGCATACGGAGTTTTGGCGTGTGGTATTTTCTATATCATACAATTTTAGAGGATAAAAAAATTGAGTTTTATATGATTTATCAAGAAAACTTTGAAAAAGAAGTCAAGGGTTTATTTGGTCTCAAAAAAGTATCAAATGCTTATATTTCCTATAAACTCATTGAACAATGTTGCATTGATGATTATCTGGAAAAAGAAAATGGAGAGTTTCCTGAATGGAATGTGCAAGAACAAGGTATGGATTGGCCACTTGATATTAAAAATCAACATGCAGAGCTCCAAATTAAAGCACAAAGCAGAGAAAAGAAGGTTGTGCGTCAAGAAGTGAAAAGATAATGTCTATTATTTGGACTTTATTAAAAAATTCAATATAGAAAGTATAAAATCGGAGGGTATCAAGTATTAGATAAATACCTAAAAAGCCACAAAGATGAAGAAATCAACTTTGAGTATTTTCAAAAAATTATCCAAACTTTGCATAAAAGCTTGGAGATTGAAAGAGAGATTGCAAAAATTAGCTTTGTGTAAGCAAGGTTAATTATAAGGGGGAAAAATGGGAGAACTAATCAATAAGTTGTCAAATTATAATATTTTTAACTACTTATTTCCTGGTGTTATTATTTGCTATTGTTTAGAAAAACTTAATATTTATAATATTTTTCATAAAGAAATTATTGTAAATGCTTTTATATGTTATTTTGTAGGATTATGTATAAGCAGAATATCATCATTAGTAATAGAACCTATTTTAATAAAAATAAAAATCTTACCAAGAGAAGACTATAAAAAATATATTGAAGCATCAAAAATAGACAACAAGATAGAATTATTTAGTGAAATTAGCAATTCATATAGAACATTAATGGTAAGTTTTCTTGTGATACCAATTGCAAATGCATTTATGATTTATCCAAATAAATGGCAAGCTAATGATTGGAAAATTTTAATTGTATTTGTATTGTTTTCAATTCTATTTTTGCTTTCACATATAAAGCAAAACTCATATGTAATAAAAAGAATTAATAACACATTAAACAATAAGGAGAAAAAATGACAATTATAAAATCATTTTCTGTAGGCAATGGCGATATGTTTGCTATTAGACATCATAGTGATAGTTTTACAATAATTGATTGTTGTATATGTAATGACAATAGAGAACAAATATTTAACGATATAAAAATAATGTCTCATGGAAAAACTAAACATTATAGCAAAGCACGCACCTCAGGATTTAACGATATAAAAATAATGTCTCATGGAAAAACAATTAGAAGATTTATTTCAACTCATCCCGATAAGGATCATATTATGGGATTAAAAAGTTTTGATAATAGATTTAAAATATTAAATTTTTATTGTGTTAAAAATGAGGCTAAAAAAGAAGACTATGATCAAGATTTTGAACATTATTGTAAATTAAGAGATTCCAAAAAAGCTTTTTATATTAAAAAAGGTCGTGAAAGGCATTGGATGAATCTAGATAGTAATGAAAGAAAATCCGCAGGTATTCATATTTTGTGGCCTGATGTAAATAATGATGTAAATAATCAAGTTTTCATAGACGAACTAAAAAAGTAAAAAATAAAGAAAGTCCTAATAATATATCTCCCATTATTTTATTAAAAGCTCATGGATGTAGCTTTATGTGGATGGGCGATTTAGAGACGGACTTTATGGAAAAAATATATGTGAATTTACCAAAAGTTGATGTGCTATTTGCACCCCATCATGGGAGAAAAAGTGGAAAAATACCTGAAAAATGGCTTGAAGAGTTAGATCCTACTTTGATTATTATTGGAGAAGGTCCTTCAAACAATTTGTTTTATGATTATTCTAAAAAATTTGATACAATTACCCAAAACACTGCTGGCAATATAACGTTTGAAGTAGATAATAATGAATATAGAATATATGTATCAAATAAAAATTATTCTACAAAAATTTTAAATGGTAGTATATTAAAAGCCGATAAAGA
Organism: Helicobacter equorum; assembly: GCF_900198655.1. Taxonomy (GTDB): domain Bacteria; phylum Campylobacterota; class Campylobacteria; order Campylobacterales; family Helicobacteraceae; genus Helicobacter_F; species Helicobacter_F equorum. Next base: position 3,920 of record NZ_FZPO01000044.1, read on the forward strand.
AGTGATGTGTGAAATAGGGGAAGGTTATTTTCTTGCACGAATCTCAAGGAATTAATATGCCTAACTACAAATAAAAATCATTTATTAGGTAAGTGCAATGAGCGAAGCTTTATATATTTTTGTAGATGAGTCTGGCGATATGGATTTTAGCCAAAAAGGCTCTAAACATTATATGTTTGGCTTTTTGGGTAAAAAACGCCCCTTTAGGCTACATGAGACTATTGCGAATTATCGATATGATTTACTAGAGCGAAACCTAACATTACCAAAAAATGAAAAGAGATTAGATATTGAAAGATTTCATGCCTGTGAAGATAATAAGCATATTAAAAAACAACTTTTTGAACTGATTTCAAGTTTTCAAACAAGAAGATATTAAGATTTACTCCTACATTTTAGAAAAGTCAAAGGTATTTCCAGAAAAAACGCAAGATAGTGCTACGTTTTATTCTGAAAATCTTAAATTTGCAATTACAAGACTTTTGGAAAAAATTAAAATCAAGCAGAATTTTATTATCATTACCGACAACCTTGCAGTAAAAAATAATAAAAATAAGCAAGTTGGCGCTATCAAAGGTGGGATTAAGCAGTATCTTAAAGCAAATAACATTAATGCAAAATATGATGTTTTTCATCATGCAAGTGCATCTAGTGTTAATTTGCAAATTATAGATTATATTAATTGGGCTATTTTTAGAAAATATGAAAAAGATGATGATAGCTTTTATCAACAAATATCAAAATACATTTTGGAAGAAGAAGTAATGACTAAAGATAGACAAAAGGAGTATTATTGATGACCTATGCTATCTATCCGCTAAGGGAAGCCTTCCTTGAAGTCTTATTGATAGCTAGGAACTTCGCGTGATTGTAGCATATTTAGATTATATTTTCAACAAAGAAATTAACAATGCCTAACCACAAAAGATAAATTCTAAAAGTTTCATACTTGCAAAAACAATAAACATTTTAAATGATTCTTTGATCTGATTCAAACCCCAAAGAATCTTAAGATAAATTCAAAAAAGATAGATATCGCTTTTTTTTGATTGTGTAAATAATTATCAAATAGGTTTTGATGAGCCACATTAAAGCACAAATGCATTGCGGAGAAATGAGAGGTTATAAAAAAACATAGCCAAAAAGTAAAGTAAGGATTGTTTATATAAAACCTAAGCACAAGAGAGAAACTTTTAAAAAGATATTTATATAGTTTTAAAGTGCTATTTGTTGTAAAAGTTTTTTGCTATATATCAAAAGCTATATACAAAACTATTTTTGGGTATTTTTTATGTGCTTAAAGTGCGTTGTATGTCTAGTTTTGTGGGTGTTAAATGTGTAAATTTGGTTTTTATGCTTTAGTTGTGTGTCTTATGTAGAATCTAGCGTATGGGAGTATAAAATCGGCGGGTATCAAGTATTAGATAAATACCTAAAAAGCCACAAAGATGAAGAAATCAACTTTGAGTATTTTCAAAAAATTATCCAAACTTTGCATAAAAGCTTGGAGATTGAAAAACAGATCGCAAAAATTAGCTTTGCGTGATACAAAGGATTGCCTGCGACATTATCCACGATTATCTCATCAAGTAGTGTGTCATTTGGAGAAAAAATCAAGATTCCATTTTTGTTGCTTGACTAATATTATCTTGGGAATCTAGTCTTTTATCAAGAGATGACTTAATTCATTTGGGGTTTAATAAATGGCGTATCAAGATGCATCCTTATATCTCAAAAAATCATCAATCTAACAAGAGATTAACAAAAGAGATTCTATAATGTCGAGATTCTAAAATTTCTAAGGAAGATTATGTTTGAAGCAACTACGATACTAGGCTATAAGGGCGAATATAATGGCAAACAATATGCGATTATTGGTGGCGATGGACAGGTAACTTTTGGAAATTGTGTCCTTAAAGGGAATGCGACTAAGATCCGCACACTATATAATGATAAAATTTTAAGCGGTTTTGCAGGAAGCACTGCTGATGCTTTTAGTCTTTTTGATATGTTTGAGCGTATCTTAGAGGGCAAAAAAGGCGAGTTAGTGCGTTCTGTGCTAGAATTTAGCAAGCAATGGCGAAGTGATAAATACTTGCGAAAACTTGAGGCGATGATGATTGTGCTTAATAAAGAACATATTTTTATTCTTAGTGGCACAGGCGATGTAGTCGAGCCCGAAGATGGCAAGATTGCAGCTATTGGCAGTGGCGGAAATTATGCCCTAAGTGCAGCTAGAGCATTGGATAGAATGGCAGAGATTGAGCCTAGAGCGCTTGTAGAAGAATCATTAAAAATCGCAGGCGAATTGTGTATCTACACAAATACAAATATTAAGATATTGGAGCTAGCATAAATGGATAAAGAAAATATGACCCCGCGACAAATTGTTGCGTATTTAGATGATTATATTATCGGACAACAAGAAGCTAAAAAGTGCGTGGCAGTTGCATTGCGAAACCGCTATCGTAGAATGAAACTTGAAAAAGAAGTGCAAGAAGAAATCACGCCCAAAAATATTTTAATGATTGGTTCTACAGGTGTGGGTAAAACTGAAATTGCACGGCGAATGGCTAAAATTATGGGCTTACCATTTATAAAAGTAGAGGCAAGTAAATATACCGAAGTGGGGTTTGTGGGGCGTGATGTAGAATCTATGGTGCGAGATTTGGTGCTTGCAAGTGTTAATCTTGTCGAAAAAGAATATAAGCAAGAGCAACAAGAAGCCATACAAGAATATATTCTTAACAAAATTACGCGCAAGATCCTCCCACCTTTGCCACATAGTGTGAGTGAGCAAAAAAAAGCTGAATACGAACAAAGTTTTGCCAAGATGAAGCAAAAAGTGCGCGATGGAGAAATGGATTCGTTAGTGATTGAGATTGAAGTAAGCAAAAATATCTCACTAAATGATGAAAATATGCCCCCAGAAATGTTAAAAGTCCAAGAATCTATTATCAAAGTTTTGAGTGCTCAAGAGCAAACCCAAAAACGCGAAATGAGTGTCAAAGAGGCAAAGGAAGCGCTTTTGTATGAGGCAACAAAGGAATGCCTAGATTATGATCTCATCAAACAAGAGGGGCTAAGACGTGCGGAGCAAAAGGGTGTCATTTTTATCGATGAGATTGATAAAATTGCTGTAGGTGGCAAAGATGGATCTCGACAAGATCCAAGCAAAGAAGGTGTGCAAAGAGACTTGCTACCTATTGTTGAGGGTAGTGTGGTAAATACCAAATATGGACAGATTCGCACAGATTATATACTTTTTATTGCCGCAGGTGCTTTTCATTTTAGTAAGCCTAGTGATTTAATTCCAGAGTTACAGGGGCGATTTCCATTGCGGGTAGAATTAGAGAATCTCACACAAGAAAGTCTTTATAAGATTCTTACACAAGTTAAAAGCTCTATTATCCGACAATATCAGCTTTTATTGCAAACAGAAGATATTACCTTGGAATTTGAAGATGAGGCTATTAAAGAATTAGCAAGACTTTCATTTAATGCCAATGAAAAAACAGAAGATATTGGGGCACGACGCTTACATACGACTATAGAGCGTGTGTTAGAGGATATAAGTTTTGAGTGTGAAGAGTATATAGGCAAGGAAGTTGTTATTACCGCAGAAATGGTACGTCAAAAACTTGGAGAACTTGTAGAGAATGTGGATTTAGCTCGTTATATTTTGTAGGCGACATATGCAAGATAAACAAACGCGTTGTGGGTTTGTGGCGACTTTGGGCAGACCAAATGCGGGTAAAAGCACACTACTAAACGCCCTCCTTGGGCAAAAGATTTCCCTCACTTCACATAAAGCAAATGCTACAAGAAAACAATTACAAATTATTATGCAACATAGCAGTATAGATGCGCGTGGATCCTATGATGCACAGATTATTTTTGTTGATACACCAGGGATACATCATCAAGAAAAACTTCTTAATCAATATATGCTTCATCAATCACTCCGTGCGATGAATGATTGTGATTTGGGCATTTATCTTGCACCTGCGAGCGATGAGGTGCGATATTATGAGGAGTTTTTGAATCTCTCACGCGACAAACCTGTGCATAATAAACACATTCTACTTATCAGCAAAACTGATATGGTTGATAAGGCTACTTTGATGAAAAAAATTTCACAATATCAGCAGTATCAATCCCATTATTTAGCACTTGTCCCTATGAGTGTAAAGAAAGGATTTTATCCAAAGGATTTATTAGAATCTATAGCGCTTTTTTTACCAGATTCTGCATTTTTGTTTGATGAGGAATGTATAACGACTGCACAAACGCGTGAAATTGTCAAAGAACTTATACGCGAGAGTGTTTTTGAGAATCTTAGTGATGAGATTCCATATGAGAGTGATGTGGTGATTGAACGCTATGAGGAAGGCGAAATTGAGCGAATCTATGCTACAATAATTGTCGAAAAACAAAGCCAAAAAGGTGTAGTCATAGGTGCAAAGGCACAGACTATTAAGCGTATTGGCATACTTGCACGCAAAAATATCGAACTTTTTTTGGATAAACAGGTGTTTTTAAAACTCGAAGTGAGCGTGCAAAAGGGTTGGAGCAAGGAAACCAAGAAGCTTAAAAAGATAGGCTATGATTGCGCGGATATGCCATAAAAAGGAGTGAAACCTTGAGAGAAAAAATCTTAAGAATCTGTATGTATTGTTGTGTATTTTTGGGGGTGGGTATGGCACAATCCCCACAAGAACCTTTTGATGAAGCTACTTTTGAGCTTATCAAACTTTATCAACAAAAGGGCTTAGCAAGTGTCCAAGAAAAGTTAGAATCGTATTTGCTCTCCTCATCATATTGGTTAAGAGTGATAGGGCAAAAAGATGTGAGTTATGGATATTTTCAAAATGCCAGTTATGTTTTTGTATCAAATAAGGCGATACCTGATTTGAGATTATTTAAGGTAACAGATCAAGGTTTTGATTTGCTAGGAAGCTCTAGCGCATTGGTAGCTAAAGGCAGAGGACACAAAAAGCTTGAGGGTGATTTGACAACACCTATTGGCGTGTATGATCTCACCGCTAGGCTTAGTAATCTTCCACCTTATTATGGTCCATTAGCCTTTGCCACAGATTATCCAAACACATATGATAGATCGCTAAAACGCACAGGTAGTGGGATTTGGATTCATGGTTTGCCATTAGATCTGTCTCTTATATACACTTGACGCTGCAGCCTTTGCATTACATTTGATTT
>NZ_FZPO01000025.1 GCF_900198655.1 Helicobacter equorum
GAAGCTGCTTGCACGCATATCCTGCATAAATTGCGAATCTATTTTCAACAATATAGCGATAGATTCACGCATTTTGGGGTAGTTGGTGGAGCGAGTGCTAATACATCGCTACGCACAAAGATAGAATCTTTGTGCCAAGAATTTAATAAAACCCTACTTTTAGCACCGCTTGAATTTTGTGCTGATAATGCCGCTATGATTGGTCGCTTGGCGTGTGAGGCGTATGCACATAAAGAATTTAGCCCACTTAGCGATACAATTTCGCCAAAAAGTTTTCCAGAGGATTTTTATAAGGATTGCTAAGACTTAATCCCTAATCCACAGCCTTGACATATAGCGCACTTTGATTTTTTGGCACATTTTTAGTTGTGGGAATCTCAAGTACCTCATATGTTTTGGTGTATTCAAGATAAGTAAGCGTGATAATATCGCCTTTCTTGACTTCTTTGGAGCTTTTAACAGGTTTGCCATTGACTGCCACAACACCGCTATCACACATATCTTGTGCAATGGAGCGGCGTTTTACAATATTGGTGGTATTTAAAAATTTATCAACTCTCATAGAATATTCCTTTGTAATATTGTGCATTATGATTGCGATTCTAGCATTGTGAGACTTAGCGGATTTTTTGCTTTTTGTGCTTACCAAGTCGCACAATGCTAGAGGGTTTGCACTCGTGCCAACCTCTAGAATCTAGCACATACATATCACACATTTGCACCGCATAGTGCGGATCAAAATGCTTAGTATGCACATTTGCCGATGAGGAAAAAAGTAGTGGATAATAATGTAAAAGGCTTTGGTGTGGGCTATCACTCGCCACGACACGCACACCACAACCATTTGGATACACAAAACTTGTATGCCTTGCCCTACGCACAAGGCGTCTATGTGCCTTTGGGACACGCACAACAAGGCGCAAGGTTTCAAAATCTCTAGCTTCTCTTAGGGTATGTTGGTGGCGGTTTTTGGCTTTGTCAATAGAAGCTTGTTGCTCACACAAAAAACCGATAGTCGTATCGGTCTGTGCAAGGATAAGTGGGTGCTTATTGGCAGTTATAGCATTCAATGCTACGATCCATTTTTTCTTCTACATCTGGGCTTTGGGATCGGAGGTAATATGTAGATTTAAGCCCTAGTTTCCACGCTAGAGTATAAATGTCATTGAGTAATTTACCACCTGCAATATCTAAGCGGATAAAAATATTTGTGCTTTGCCCTTGATCAATCCATTTTTGTCGCACTGCAGCGGCTTTGATGATTTTGGTTTGATCGATATCATAGGCTGAAGTATAATAATCCCAAGTTTCAAGTGTGAGGTTTGGCACAACCACAGGGATAAGTCCGCTAAGATTCTCTTCAAACCACTTGCGTTTATACACAGGCTCAATAGTTTGTGTAGTCCCCACAAGAATAGAAATCGAGCTTGTAGGTGCTATCGCCATAAGATAACCATTGCGCATACCTTGTGACATAACTTTTTGCTTCAAAGCACTCCAATCACAAGATTGATCAAGTAAATTACGATTTACAAGTTTTAGGGCTTCTTTGTTTGCAAGGTCGATTGGGAAGATTCCCTTACTCCAATTTGAACCTTCAAATTGTGGATATACGCCCTTTTGTTGTGCTAGATCGCTACTTGCATTAATGACATTAAAGCTAATAAGTTCCATAATCTCATCAATCTTTGCTAAATGTGTATCAGATCCCCACTCGATATTTTGTGTAGCAAGCATTTCCGCCTCACCCATTATGCCTAATCCGATAGCACGATTTAGCATATTGGTTACTTTGACTTTTCTGTTTGGATAAAAATTCAGATCAATAACATTATCAAGCATGCGTATTGCGACAGGAATAACACGCTCTATATCCTTTTTGGTATGAATCTTACTTAGATTCACGCTTGCAAGGTTACAAACGGCAGTTTGCCCATCCCGTGCTTTGCGTGAAGCGATAAAGACTTTTTTGCCATTGATAGAATCTATGCTTGTAATTTTATTTGCTTTTTTACACACACCACAATCTGTTACTACCTCGTCGGTTTCTTCAAATTCCATAAAGCTACCATCTTCAAATTCCACTTCCACAACATAATAATTGGGATTTGTATTTTGAAAAATCTCTGTGCAAAGGTTCGAGCTTCTGATAATCCCTGCGTGTGCATTTGGGTTGCACCGATTAGCATTATCTTTAAAACACAAAAACGGCAATCCAGATTCAAAGTAGTTTGTCAAAATCTTTTTCCACAATTCTTTGGCATTAATTTGTTCTTTTAGAATGTTTGAATCATTTTCGTATTCTATATAGCGTTTTTCAAATGCTTCGCCATAAAGTTCAGTAAGGTCGCCACATTGATAAGGATCAAAAAGTGTCCAATGCTCATTGGCTTCAACACGCTTCATAAAGAGATCGCAAATCCACAATGCAGGGAAAAGATCGTGTGTGCGTCGTCTCTCTTCGCCAGAATTTTTGCGCAAATCGATAAAATCCGACACATCGGTATGCCATATCTCTAAATATGTAGCAATCGCACCCTTTCTCGTGCCTAGCTGATCGACAGCAATTGCCACATCATTGGCAATCTTTAAAAATGGCACAACGCCACCAGCAGCGTTTTTATGCCCATCAATAAAACTTCCCAAACCTCGCACACGACTTACATCCCAGCCGATACCTCCACCATATTTGCTTAAAAGTGCCATTTCTTTATAGGCGTCAAAAATACCCTCAATATTATCTGGTGTGCTACCCACATAACAAGAGCTAAGTTGGTGGCGTGTGGTGCGTGCGTTTGCAAGAGTTGGTGTGGCACAAATGACTTCAAATTTAGAGATCATATCATAAAACTTAATCGCCCATTCATTTGGCTCTTTTTCATTTTGTGCCAAAAACATTGCAATTGCCATAAACATATGTTGTGGTAATTCTATGGGCTGATTATTGGTATCTTTTAACAAATAGCGATCATAAAGGGTTTTAATCCCAAGGTAATTAAACTGCAAGTCACGATTTGGATCGATTTTAGAATCTAAGAGATCTAGATCAAATTTTTCTTTTAAGCCCTTTAGAATCTTGCCCTCTCTCTCCCCTCGTTCAAAATATTCGTGAAGTTTTTTATAACCTGTATAACCAGAAACCTTGTGATACAAATCATACAAAAACAATCTAGCTGCGACAAAAGTCCAATTTGGCACAGCAATATCGATTTTATCTACCGCTGTTTGGATAAGTGTTTTTTGAATCTGCTCTGTTGTAATTTTGTCTTTGAAGTGAATCTTAGCATCGACTTCTAACTCACTTTGATTGACACCTTGTAGCCCTTCCACTGCACTTGCTGTGTATTTTTGAATCTTTGAGATATCAAGTGTCTCGATTCTTCCACTCCGCTTCACAACGGTGATAACATCTAACATAGATACTCCTTACTTGTATTGGACAAATTCATCAAAATCAATTCTATAACGCTTGGATTGAGGATTAATTCTATATCCAAATGCCAAAAGTAAAGTAATCTGTTCTTTTTCCTTATCAAGTCCAAAATAGGATTCTAAAGCCTTTTTATCGAAACCTTCAATCATACAGGTATCAATACCCAAATACGACGCATAATCCATCATAGAAGTAGCAATAATATAACTCTGTAATGCACTCCAATACCCTATCTTGTAATCATCATAACCACGCGCAATAAGATAAGATCCATAGCGCTCTTTGTATGCTGCAATTTCCTCTGGGGTTTTTTGTTTGCGCTGGAATGCTTGATGCACATAATTTGTGTGAGCAAGCAAATCCGTTTTTAGTGTTTTAAAAATGACAAGTTCTGAAGCAGTAGTAATTTGTTTTTGATCCCAACACAATGCGCGGACTTCTTGCCTTGCTTTTTTATCCCTCAATACAATCAAACGTGTAGGCTCCATACCAAAAGAGCTTGGTGCTGCATACCCTACTTGCAAAATGTTGTCAAATTGTTCTTTAGGTATTTGTTTATTTTCATCAAAAACCTTGCACGCATGGCGCATAGCCACGCCCTCTAAAAATTTATCCATAACTCTATTCTCCTTTTTTATAGGTTTATTTATTTCTTGTCATACGCCTGCGCTCGGTAGGATCAAGATATTTTTTTCGCACCCTAATATTGAGAGGCGTAACCTCTAAGATCTCATCATCTTCTATCCATTCCAACGCGCGCTCAAGTGTCAAGTCTCTTGGCGGCACAAGTTTGATAGCGTCATCACTCCCACTTGCGCGCATATTTGTCAAATGCTTCGCCTTAATGGGATTGACATCAAGATCATTATCTCTACTATGCTCACCAATCACCATACCAACATATACTTTTGTCTGTGGGGTGATAAAAAGCACACCTCGTTCTTGGATATTAAAGAGTGAAAATCCTGTCGCCTCACCATTTTCCATGGAAACAAGCGCACCATTTTTGCGAGATTCTACACTGCCACTAAAAGGTCGAAATTCCAAAAAGCTGTGATTCATCACACCCTCGCCTTTTGTATCAGTCAAAAATTCGCTTCTATATCCAATAAGCCCGCGTGCTGGAATCTCAAACTCCAAGCGCGTATATCCATCACCCATAGGATTCATAGCTTTCATTTCAGCTTTGCGTTTGCCCAAGCGTTCAATAATCGCTCCACTAAAATCCTGTGGAGTATCTATCACAAGATGTTCAAAAGGCTCAAGTTTCACGCCATTTTCTTCTTTGATAATCACTTCAGGACGCGATATGCTAAATTCAAACCCTTCACGGCGCAAATTCTCTGCCAAAATAGTGATTTGTAGCTCTCCACGCCCAGAAACACGGAATTTTCCCTCGCCCATTTCTTCGCATTTCATCGCGATGTTTGTTTGCATTTCCTTTAACAATCTATCTTTAAGCTTATTGGCTGTTACATGTTTGCCCTCTAATCCTGCCAATGGGCTATCATTAACCGCAAAATACACGCTCATTGTAGGCTCTTCTAGATGCATAGGATCCAAAGGCATAGGATTAGCAGGATCTACGATAGAATCTCCAACATCAATAGTATTAAAACCTGCCACCGCTACGATATCTCCTGCTTGAGCGGATTCTATTTCGGTGCGTGCTAAGCCCAAAAATCCTATAAGTTTAGTGATTCTGCCGGTTTCTTTTTCGCCATCGCTTTTGGCAAGCATTACGTTTTCGCCCCTTTTCACCTTGCCATTAAACACTCGAGCAATACCAATTTTTCCCACATAATTATCATAATCAAGTGTAAAAATTTGCATTTGCAATGGCTCTTCGCTACTACCGCTAGGAGCAGGGACATATTCTAAAATCGCTTCAAAAAGTGGCTCAAGATTTTTCTTTTCATCTTCAAGATTTTTCATCGCATAGCCATCACGCGCTGCAGCATAAATCACAGGAAAATCAAGTTGATAATCTGTAGCTTCCATTGCCACAAACAAATCAAATACTTCATCAACCACTCGATCTGGCTCTGCAGCGGGTTTATCGATTTTATTTACCACCACGATAGGGCGGATTCCAAAGCTTAGAGCCTTTTTAACAACAAACTTTGTTTGTGGCATCACGCCTTCTTGTGCATCAACAAGAAGTAACACACCATCAACCATTTTTAGCACACGCTCAACCTCACCGCCAAAATCGGCGTGTCCGGGTGTATCGATAATATTAATTTTTGTGCCTTTATAATTGATAGCAGTATTTTTTGAAAGGATAGTAATCCCTCGCTCACGCTCCAAATCATTAGAATCCATTACCCGCTCATCGATTTGTTCACGCTCACTAAAAGTGCCTGATTGTGTGAGTAATCCATCTACTAAAGTTGTTTTACCATGATCAACGTGTGCGATAACAGCGATATTTCGTATATTTTGCATAAGTAGTCTCTTTTGATGTGAATTTTGAAATTAAGGATAGAATTGTAGAAAAAATATATTAAGAGTTACCTAAAAAGTATAGATTTTTATATAGAGAAAAAATTCACATCTGTTTCACCTTTATTTCCTAATATTACACACTCAAAAACAAAACAAGGAGTGGCATTGAAGCATACAATAGCATCCATTAGTATAGCGCTTATGCTTTGTGCGTGTTCTACCAAACTCCCCACCACACAAGAATTACAACACCAAACTCATATTCCCACATCATTTCGTAATCATATAGCTTCTACAAACGCACATAAACAAGAGCTTTTAGGCACACCTATTACGAGATTCTATAAACTTTTTGATGATATGCAATTACACAAACTCCTAGACATAGCACTAGAGCGTAATACAAATGTCCTTATTATGGCTTCACGTCTCAATCAAGCAAAATCGCAAGTCAAAATCAACACTGCATCAATGTTTCCCGCTATAAATGGTAACATTGGCACAAATTACACTGATAGGCGCACTCAAAGCCAAAGTCTTTTAATTCGACCTGGCACTAATTCTACAAGTGCAAATCTTTCGTTAAGCTGGGAAGTTGATCTTTTTGGCAAACTCAATGCCTTGCGACAATCAAGCAAAAAAGATCAAGAAGTTGCACAAGCTAATCTACAAAATGCTCAAATCTCACTCCTTGCGGAAGTAAGCATTCTGTATTTTACACTAAAAGATAATGCCTATGCTATTATGCATAATACCCAAATACTAGAGAACCTCCGCGAAATTGATAGCATAAGCCAACAACAATACCAAAAAGGACTTATCACACTTAACGCTTACAAAGACATAAAAGCTGCCTTCCTTACCCAACAAAACACTTTAGAATCTCTACATTACACATACGAACAAAATAAAAATGCCCTGTTAGTCTTACTAGATCTTACAAACCTAGAATCTCCCATGCAGTTTTTAGATTCATCAAATACCTTGCCACACATAGCGACATTTGATGTGCATAGCATTCCTGTTGATGTTTTGTTAGAGCGTTCCGATGTGCAAGCAAGTATATTTGCCTTGCATTCCCAACTTTACAAAGCCACAAATGCCAAAGTAGCACAACTTCCTAGTATATCGCTTAGTGGATCGATTGGGCAGGTACTATATAGCAATATAGCATCAAATTCCCTTGTCTTTCAAATCGCAAACTCTCTTGCCACGCCACTTTTAAATCGCACAAGCTTAAAAGAGAATTATAAAATCCAACAAGAACTTAGCAAGGAAGCTTTTTATACACTCCAAAACACTATAAACACCGCACTAAGCGAAATAGAAAATGCCCTTTTTGATAAAGATTCTAAGCAACGACAAGTCCAAAACTCTAAAGCTGTCCTTGAAATAGGCGAACAAACATATCAAACCGATAATGCGCAATGGCAACGCGGAATCATAGATGCAAATACATTTTTAAATAGCACAAATACCTATCTTTCTACGCAAACACAATATTTTACCGCCCAAGTTAATGAAATTATATCTGTTATTACATTATTTAAGGCTTTTGGTGGTGCTTTATATATACAAGCATTAGATGATAAGCCTTCACAAGACATAGATTAAACCCCAAAGGAGAATAACAATGAATATTTATGATACACTCAATCCCAAAAAAAGATATCTTAATCGTGTATGGATTACTAGTATAAGCATTGTATGTCTTATCATATTTGGTGTGATAGTGTATTTTTGGAAATTTCACACTCCTAGCATACATTATGAAACAATCACTCCCGCACAAGGACCAATCCAATCAAGTGTTTCTGCACAAGGATCGCTCTCCCCGACCAATGAAGTAGAGATTGGTAGTGTGATTTCTGGTATCGTGCTTGAAGTGTTTGTAGAAGAAAATGATCGTGTGCAAAAAGGAGAAGTCTTAGCACGCATAAATCCCGAAAGCATCAATCAAGAAATTGCTCGTTACAAAGCCCAACTAAACTCTGCAAAAGCACAACTCAAAGCAAGTGAGCAAACACTTATAGATAAAAAATGGAATTATGATAGGCTACTTGATGTGTATGAAAGCACGGGTGGCAAAGCCCCCTCACAACTTGAACTCCAAAATGCCAAAACCGCTTATACCTCCGCAAAATCCGATGTAGATATCAAAAAAGCATCTATTGTCGAAATAGAAACAAGCATACAAAGCGCAAGTATTGATCTTAAAAATTCTAATATTGTTACGCCCATTGATGGCGTGATTTTAACAAAAAGCGTAGAAGTGGGGCAAAGTGTCGCGGCAAGTTTCCAAGCTCCAGTGCTTTTTAAGGTTGCAGAAAAACTTGAAGAAATGGTGCTAAAAGCCAATATTTCAGAGGCGGATATTGGCAAAATACAAGAAGGACAAGAAGTGCATTTTAGCGTTGATGCCTACCCTAACAAAAGATTCAAAGCAAAAGTTAATAAGGTTAATTTTGGCTCTGGTGATGGAAGCACTAGCTCAAATTCTAGTAGTTCTAGTAGCTCATCTAGCAATTCTTCATCAGAAATTGTAAGCTATATTGCACGCATTGAAGTAGATAACAAAGACTTACTCTTGCGTCCTAATATGAGTGCGATTGCTGATATCATCATTGCCAAAGCCGACAATGCCCTGCTCGTGCCAAGCAGTGTGCTATATTTTGATCTCAATAAAGCTCTCCAAAAAGCAACACCTGCAAAATCTCAATCCATAGGATCATTTTTTACCCCACCAAGACCGCCCAAACAACAAATACAAAGCACATTACAAACAAAAAAGAGCACTACCTTATGGGTCTTAAAAAATAATATACCAGAGGCAGTGAATGTAGAAGTTGGAATCTCTGATGGACAATACACACAGATTCTTAGTGGCATAGATGCACAAAGCATAATCATTACAGCTATCAAGGCGAACTAAAATATAGGAAAATGCTATGGAAGAATTTATTGTGCTAGAAGATGTGCATAAAACCTATGGTAAGGGCGAAAATGCCTTTGAAGCCCTAAAGGGTATAAATCTAGAAATCAAACAAGGCGAATTTATCGCGCTTATGGGACCAAGCGGTTCAGGAAAATCTAGCTTAGCTAATATCCTTGGCACACTTGATGTAGGCACCAAAGGAGCGTATAGATTCTGTGGAATCAATGTATTTTCCCTCACGCAAAATCAACGAGCACTTTTGCGTAGAAATTATATAGGCTTTATCTTTCAAGGTTTTAACCTTCTTGCACGCACAACAGCCCTTGAAAATGTAGAATTACCACTAATGTATCGTGGTATCAAAAAAGACAAACGCAAAGAAATTGCCCTACAAGCCTTAGAGCGCGTGGGGTTGCGTGAGTGGGCAGATCATACAAGCGCAAAGCTTAGCGGTGGACAACAACAGCGCGTAGCAATCGCAAGAGCTATCGCCTCAAAACCTCTTTTTTTGCTTGCTGATGAACCAACTGGTAATCTTGACACAAAGCGAAGTGTAGAGATTATGGAAATTTTGTGCGAACTTAATGTAGCACTTGGCATAACAATCCTTATGGTAACACACGAACCGGATATGGCACGATATGCTAGTAGAGAAATTCACTGCCTAGATGGTAAGCTTGTATAAGGGGATTTATTATGATACTTAATGCTTTTGTCCTTGCACTTAGACAGATTCGGCGCAATTTTTTGCGTGCTTTTTTGACAATGCTTGGGGTGATTATTGGTGTGGGTGCAGTTGTAACAATGATAAGTCTAGGCAATGGTGTTACCAAGCAAACTAGCGATACATTTACCTCGCTTGGACGAAACATCATTCTTGTATTTCCAGCACGCACTATGAATTTGGGTGGATCAAATCTTAGGCGTAACTTCACCGCACAAGAAGTCAAGGAACTTAATGAGCATGTGCGTGGGTATGTCGTTGCAATCGCCCCTATATCACAAAGCTCTACACTTTTACAATTCCAATCTCAAAATACAACGACACAAGTTCAAGGCGTTGATAAGCATTTTTTTGAAGTTACACAATGGGATAGCGCACAAGGTAGGGTTTTTGAAGACAATGAATACAAAGTGGGAAGCAATGTTTGTGTGATTGGTGAATCTGTGCGTAAAAATCTCTTTGGAGAAAAAAATCCCTTGGGGACAAAAATCCGCCTAAGCAACATCGTATGTGAATGTGTAGGTGTGCTTGAATCTAAAGGACAAGGTGGTATGGGCAATGATCAAGATGATGTGCTGTTACTCCCTATAAAAACATTTTCACGCTCTGTTTCTAATAATACCACGATGAATACCTATAATCGTATTATGATACGTATACAAGATGATCAAGATTCACTACAAATCAATCTCGCACTCCAAGATGCCCTGCGCAAGATTCGTAATGTCAAACCTGGAGAACGCAATTCTTTTGAGATTATGGATACTAGACAAATCGCCCAAGCTTTTACCTCCAATATCCGAGTGCTAACAATGTTTTTGGGGCTAGTAGCAGGAGTTAGTTTGCTTGTAGGTGGTATAGGGATTATGAATATTATGCTTGTATCTGTCACAGAACGCACCAAAGAAATTGGCACAAGAATGGCGATTGGTGCATTACAAAGTGAAGTATTATTGCAATTTCTTATCGAGGCTGTTACGCTAAGTGCGCTTGGGGGCATTGTGGGAATTATTTTGGCATTTTTTGGATCGTTAGGTTTTGCGTATGCCAAAGATTTACCCTTTATTTTTGATATTCCTACTGCGATTATAGCCTTTTTATTCTCTGTCTTTATTGGTGTGCTATTTGGTTATCTCCCTGCTAGACGCGCTTCAAGACTTAACCCAATCGATGCGCTAAGACATGAATAAAAGTGTGCTTATCCACAAGCCAAAGAGCGCTGCAAACAAAACACAAATGCTAAGTATCAAACCAAAACCCATATACTGCCAAAGTGAGATCTTTATCCCATAGATTCGAAGTTTTAACAAAAAAAGTAAAGTGGCAAGTGAGCCTATGGGGGTAAATTTAGAGCCGATATTGCACCCCAATACATGCGCAAAAACAAGTGCTTGTTCCCTAAGAGAATCTAACCCAAAAGATTGTAGTGTCAAATTCCCTAAAAGCACCATAGGAAGATTATTTATCACGCTAGATCCAAGGCTTGAAAATATACCTACGCTAAAAATCTGCACAAAAAGTGGTACTGAATCTAAGTAAGAAAAAATCTCACGCATAGATTCTAAAAATCCCGCATTTTTCACGCCAAATACCACAACAAAAAGCCCAAAACTAAAAACAATAACCGAAAAAGGTGTTTCTTGCACTAGGGATTTAAGACTAAGTACTTGTAAAATTTTTGCATACACAAGTGCTACAAAACTCGCACCAAACAAAAAAATATAAAGCTTCACCCCATAGTGTTCGCCAAAAATAATACCTCCTAACAACATCACAACAATGACATAGCACACAATAAGCGTCATTGTAGAGGGGTAGGCTTTGGCACTAGATTCTGGACTAAAATAAAGTGTGTGTGGAAGAAAGCGTCTAAAACAAAGCCATGCTACACCCACAAAGATGCAAAGTCCAAAAATTTGGGGGATCGCCAAAGACAATGCAAAATGCAAAAATTCGATACCAAACATTTGTGCCGTAATAATATTAGTGAGATTTGAGATCACAAGCACGTTAGAGGCAAAATCACTCACAAAACTTACAAGCAATAAAAACACTACTAATGGTGATATGGTATTAAGCAGTGCCGCTGTATTGTGTGTGCTAGAAAAAAGCACAAAAACAAGAGGCGTTAGTACCAAAATCGCCCCATCATTTGCAAAAATAATACTTACTACACTACCCAAAACAATAAGCAAAACAAAAAATTTCCAAGTGCATATAGAATGTGTGCGTGGCGTGATACACGAAGCAAGATGCGTAAAGAAGCCAAGTTTTTCAAACGCCAAACTAAGCAAAATAAGTCCAATTAATGCAAAGGTGCTAGGCTTTGTAATCTCCCATACAAGCTTAATATCAGCAAGGCTTACCACCCCAAAGACAAAAACACACAACGCACCAAGAGTGCTAAACACCCATATAGGCAACCTAAAGGGGCGCATATATACACAAAGCATTGTTAATGCAAAAATACCATAACCCATATAACACCAAACCTAGCAGATTCTAGGCAGAATCTCACCCTGTGGATATTCTAAATACCTTTTTGTGCCATAGGGATTGTGCAAAATCACTTTCTGTGGCATATTGGTATGCACTTCACCAATCACACACGCATTTTTTCCCAAAGGGTGGGTATGTAGAATCTCTAGTGTTTGTGCTACATCTTTTTGTGGCACACTTAACACACACACTCCTTCATTAGCTAACACATAAGGCTCAAGTCCCAAAATCTCGCACACACCACGCACTTCCTCCAAAATCGGTATATGCGATTCCTCTATGTCAATACCCACATTGCTTGCTTGTGCCCATTCATTTAGCACACTTGCTATCCCTCCACGCGTCGCATCACGCAAAGCATGAATTTCTATACCAGATACAAAAAGTGTTTCTAACATACCAAATAACTGCGCACAATCACTCTCTAAACTGCTTATCAATCCTATTTCATTACGCTCACAATATACCATACTTCCGTGTGTGCCGACATTACCGCTAACAATAATGCAATCACCATTTTGGAGATTATATGCGCTAAGATTCTGATACACTACTTCACCATACGCAGTTGTGTTAATAAAAATTTTATCGACACTGCCTTTTGGCACGACTTTGGTATCTGCACTTAAAAGTTTTAGATTCCCACGCATAAGTTCAGTTGCCATAGATTTTATGAGAGATTCTAGCTCCTGTATATCAAAGCCTTCTTCGATGATAAATCCTGCACTCATATACATAGGTCGCGCGCCCATCATCGCTACATCATTGCTACTACCACACACGCTTAATTTACCAATATCGCCACCACGAAATGTATAAGGAGTAATCACATAACTATCCGTGCTCATTGCAAATGCGCCCGCACATCCACATGCAATGCCTGCATCTTCTCCACTTCCTTGCATATATGGCGTAAGATGTTTTAGAAAAATTTTTTGTATAAGTTTTTGGGATTCTATCCCGCCACTACCATGTGCTAAAGTAATATGTATCATACAACCTCCATATGTTAAAGATTAATACGCATAGATCGCATAAGCAAAGTATGAAGAAATTGCCCCTCTTGCTGTTG
This sequence comes from Helicobacter equorum, assembly GCF_900198655.1. Lineage (GTDB taxonomy): Bacteria > Campylobacterota > Campylobacteria > Campylobacterales > Helicobacteraceae > Helicobacter_F > Helicobacter_F equorum. The sequence goes on from NZ_FZPO01000025.1 coordinate 13,112, forward strand.
CCAAAAGCCCAAATCACACACGATAAACAGGCGTTTTTTAAGCCGACTAATTGCGACATTTAGCCCAAAAAGCGCACTAATTTGCCTTGAATCTGTGAGATAGTAGTGCAAGTCCACAGGTGAAAAGATCACATTATCCCATTCTCTGCCTTGCGAACTATGTATGGTGCTAATATCGCTATGTGCAATTGTTTTTTGCAAAAGTTTTTTTTGATTGACAAAAGGAGTAATAATCCCAAGACTTTGCGTGAGGGATTTTTTGTGAAGATATGCATAAAGCTTTTGGATAGTAATAGCTTCATTTTGGCTGATATTATTTTGTGCCTCACACTTTGTGCCACTATCAATACAATACACTTCCATCGGCTCATCGCGTCCTTGCAAACCTATATGATAAATTGTAGAATCTAGAATCTGTGCGAGATTATCGCCATATCGATGCGTGTATTTAAGCTCTGCTATATGACTAAGTAAGGGTGTATCTGTGGGGCGTTTTTGTAACACTGCTTGAGGATTAGTAAAAAACTCCTCCAAAAAAAGGGCGGAGAGATTCCAAACATTGACTTCTTGGTGTGTCTTTAAATCTTTTGGAGGCATCTCACAAATTGGCATAAGCTGTTTATGATCGCCAAAAAGCGTGATAGGCACATCATCTACACATAACGCACACGCCTTTGCTAATGGCGCGAAGGCGCATTCATCTAAAAAATAATGTGTAAATTCCATTTCAAGGCTTTCGCTTTTTTTGATGAATCCATCAAGCGTAAATCCGATGATAAGAGCATTTTTCAAGCGATTTTTGAGCGAAGTTGGCTGGGTAAAAAGTGAGATTTGATTTTTTTGTATCAATAAATTTGGATCACAACATTCTGGATACAAGTTTAAGAATTTTTGTGTAGGCATACCAAGACGCAAAAGATTACTAAGCTCAAAATCCATCGTTTTAAAATGCTCAATGAGTGTGATAAAAATCTGCTCTAACGCAGAATTTGTCGGTGCCAACACACAAGTTCTTAAGCCCTGCTTAGCATAATGATACACAGCCTCAAATAGCACAACTTGTGTCTTGCCTGTGCCTGGCGCACCCCACACATAACTAAGACTTTGAGAAAAAATCATATTCAAAGCCTTTTTTTGATATTTATTAAGATATGCAGGGATTTGTGGGGGTGCTATGGGTTTTTTGCTAGGAAGCTTGAGGGAATATTTTGCGACAAATTCCCCAACATTGCGCACCAAAAACTTAAGGTCGCTAAAAAGCTTTAGTTTTTCTAGCATAAGCTTAGTATGAATGGATTTACGTGCTTTAGAATCTCGTATTTGCTCCAAAGATTCTAAAAGTTCATAATTTGGAGAAACCTCTAAAATGGCGCGTTCTTGGTTATATTGCATATCTCCATAAACACTAAGCTCAAATAATGTCTCATCTACTGCCAACACCAAACCATCTTGAGAAAATAACTTTGTGCCAAGCGTAAGAATAAGACGCTCTTGCTCCAAACTCGCGCTCAAGATTCTAAGCTCTTCTAACCCTAAATTATGTTCATCAAGATATGTATAATAGCTCTTAGCTGAATCTATAAGAATCTCCTCTGGTGTTATTATCAAATCCATTACAACAAAGAACCATATTTATAGTATGCCGCACACGCCCCCTCGCTACTTACCATACAGCTTCCTATAGGATTGCTTGGTGTGCAAGCTTTGCCAAAAACCTTGCAATCCATAGGCTTGGCATTACCCTTAAGAATCTCTCCGCACAAGCACGCTTTGTGATCTGCTTTGCGTTCTTTTGGGAGATATTGTGCAAACGCTATTTCTGCATCATATTGCGCAAACTCTTTTCTCAAGCATAAAGCAGATTTTGGAATGTCGCCCAAGCCACGCCATTCAAAGTGATCTCTAGGACAAAAATAATGCTCTACCATTTTTTGTGCCTTGAGATTGCCCTCCATATTGACCACTCGTGCATACTGAATCTCAAGGCGTGGTGTAGATTCTAAGGCTTGTTTGGTGATAGAGAGAATACTTTGCATCATATCAAGAGGCTCAAAACCACTCACCACAATAGGAAGCCCAAAGCGTTCTAAAAGTGGGACATAAATCTTTGCACCACTAATCACACTCACATGAGATGGTGCAATAAGGGCATTGATCCGACAATCTGGTTGCGAAAGTATAAGCTCTAGTGGCGGTGGGACAAGAACATGATTAATGTGAAAATACACATTACTAAGACCTAAGGCTATGCACTGCTCCAAAAGTGCAGCGCTCATAGGTGTTGTCGTTTCAAAACCAATAGCAAAAAATACAACTTTTTTATGAGGGTTTTCTTGCGCAACTTTGATAACCTCTATAGGTGAATACACAAAACGCACATCTGCACCTTTTGCTCGTGCATTTTGCAAACTTCCATTGCTACCTGGGACTTTTATCATATCCCCGAGAGTTAGTAAAATCACATCAGGGCACATAGCGATATGATATGCTTCATCTATACGACCACGAGGCATAATACATACAGGACAGCCGGGTCCATGGATAAATTCAATGTTTGGTGGCAAAAGTTTTGATAATCCATATTTCATTAAGGTATGTGTATGTCCTCCACACACTTCCATTATTCTCAGCGGTGTTTGGAGCTTGGGTGCTAATGTGCTAAGCGTGTGTGCAAGAGCAAGAATAGAATCTTTATCGCGATATGTTTGTATATAATCCATAATAAAAGCCTTAGCATTATAAGTAATGTGCGTCGGATAATACATAATCCTTGCTTAATTTTTGCAAGAACTTCATATTTGTTACTACCTTGCTAGATTCACATTAAGATGAAAGGATTTTATACAACTTGCCAAAAAAATGGGATACAATGAAAGCATAATCTATTTTAAAGGAGAGGGTATGAAAAAGAACATCGTGTTTTTTGAAGCAAGAGGCGGAAGTGATAAAGGATCTGATGGCTATAGAAAAGATACTATGCCTATGGTTAATGCACTTAAAGCCAAAGGTTGGAATGCGGAAGTTATCTTTTTTACTGATGATATTTTGCGAGACCAAACAGAGCGCAACAAAATCTATGAGCATGTCAAAAATACTGCTGATGGCTATGTCTCACGTGTCAATCCAGGGAATCTCAAAGAAGAAAAATTGTATTTTGATGTATTGCGTAAGCTTTGTGATGATGGGCTTGTAGGTATGCCTCATCCTGATGCGATGATAGGCTATGGAGCCAAAGATGCACTCACAAAACTTGCGGATACACAACTTGTGCCTAGCGATACCTATGCATATTATGATCCAGCGGAAGCCAAACGCATTGGGGTAACATGGAGTGATATACATAATTTCAAGAAAACATTTCCAAAAACTCTAGCTAAGGGTGAGCGTGTCTTAAAGCAAAATCGCGGATCTACAGGCGAGGGAATTTGGCGTGTGCGTTTAGAATCTACGAGTGATTATGGCAAAGTCGATTCACTTCCGCTTGATACAAAAATAATCTGCACAGAAGCCAAAGATAACCATACAGAAGAGCGAAAATTGGGCGAATTTATGGATTTTTGTGAGCATTATTTAGTAGGTGATAATGGTATGCTTGTGGATATGACATTTTTGCCGCGTATCAAAGAAGGCGAGATTAGAATCCTCATGCTATACAAAACCCCTGTGTATGTTGTGCATAAAAAACCAGCTGAAGGTGGCGATGCCTTTTCTGCAACACTCTTTAGTGGGGCAAAATATCGCTATGATGAACCTAAAGATTGGCAAACACTCATTGATTGGTTTTTAGCTCAACTCCCAGAGATTCGATCCAAGTTAGGAAACTATGATTTACCACTCATTTGGACAGCAGATTTTATTCTTGATACAGATTCACAAGGCAAAGATAAATATGTCTTAGGTGAAATTAATTGCTCATGCGTAGGTTTTACTTCTCCAGCAGAATTTATGGAAAAAATTGCTCTTATGGTGGGCGACACCATCATTGATATTGTGAGTAAGCAAAAAGCTTAGATTCTAGAAATTTTGTCGTTTATCGAGGATGGGGTTAGATTCTAAGATAGAGTAACCTATCTTAGAACCTGCGTTATACTTCAAATAAATCTGTGCTAAGGTATCTTTCGCCCGTATCGCATAAAATCGTTACAATATTCGCATTAGGGTATTTTTTAGCAATTTCTTTTGCACCCCATAGATTTGCGCCACTTGAAATCCCTACCAGCACGCCTTCATTTTTTGCAATTTTTCTTACTTCTTGTGCTGCCCACTCTGCATCAACTTGCAAGACCTCATCAATCAAACTTGTATCCAAAGTTTCAGGAATAAACCCTGCCCCAATACCTTGAATCTTGTGAGGTCCAGGAGCTCCACCACTAATAACAGGAGAATTTATTGGCTCAACGGCAATAATCTTTGCATTGGGATTTTTTTGCTTTAAGACAGATCCTACACCGCTTAACGTTCCACCCGTCCCAACTGCACTCACAAATACATCAATCTTGCCATCCATTGCCTCTAAAATCTCTAGTGCAGTAGCTTTGCGATGCACTTCAGGATTTGCTTGATTTTGGAATTGCTGCAATACAAAAGAATTTGGAATCTCTTTTTGCAATTCCAAAGCGCGAGACACAGCACCTTTCATACCTTGTGGTGCTGGAGTAAGCTCTAATTTTGCACCAAATGCACTAAGTAGCTTGCGTCGCTCAATACTCATAGATTCTGGCATTGTAAGAATAAGCTTAATACCCTTAGCTGCACACACAGAGGCTAAGCCTATACCTGTGTTACCGCTTGTTGGCTCGATTAAGATTGTATTTTCATTGATCTTGCCCTGGTGTATCGCACTTTCAATCATATTAAGTGCAATCCGATCTTTAACCGATCCACTTGGGTTAAAAAACTCACACTTACCATAGATATTAGCCCCACTTTCTTTAGAAAGCGACTTGATAAATAAAAGAGGGGTATTGCCTATACCCTCACTAATAGATTGTATAACCTTCATGAAAAACTCCTTGAGATATAAGCTTAAACCTACACATTCTATAGCAAACAAAGTTTTCTTGTCAAGTTTCTTGCTAGGTTTTTATATGCCTTGTTTCAAACTAAAACACGCATGCAAGTTTCAAATCTTACAAACATGCAATAGATTCTTTGCTAGAATAGAACTAAAAATTTCAAAGGTATTTCATGAAACAATTTAACATAGACTTTAGCGCAACAAAAGCGTGTATCTATCGCGGAGAATTTGAAGGCTATGGCGGAATTTTACGCCCGATTAAAGAGTTGGAATATATACAATTATCATACTTTGTGGGAATTGATGAGCTTATCCAAGCGGTGTATCAGAATACAAAACAATTTTTGCACAACGCATACGCAAGTAATGTCTTGTTGTGGGGCGCTAGAGGCTGTGGCAAAAGTTCAAGTATGCGCGCGGTTTTGTGTGAATTTTTACACCAACAAGATACACTTTTACGTGTCGTAGAAATACCCAAAACTTCACTAGCAATTTTGCCACATTTGGTGGATTATTTACGCACAGAACCTTATAAATTTGTCATTATGTGTGATGATCTTTCCTTTGGACGCAGTGATGAAAGTTACAAAGCGTTAAAAAGTATCTTGGATGGGGGATTTGAAACACAAGCAAGCAATATTTTGTTTTATGCCACTTCCAATATGCGCCACCTACTCTTAGAAGAATACGCACAAGATACGATGCATATAAATGATATGCAAGATGAAATCATCTCCCTTAGTGATCGGTTTGGCATTTCACTAGGATTTTATACATTAGGAAATCAACAATACCTACACCTTATAGCTCATTATCTAAAGCTTGATGAGCTAGATTTTACACTGCGCCAAAAAGCACTCAATTATGCCACGCAAAGAGGTAGCAAAAATCCACGCATTGCCAAAGAATTTATAAAACTCCACCAAAATGGCATTGTATGACAATGATGGATCTAAAGGGAAGCCATATCCCTACAAAGCTATAAATTAGTAAATTTTTTGTTACTTTTTTGCTATATCGTTTTTATTGAGATAAAAATTTTTAACTTTTTTTGGGTATTTTGCAAAATTTAGAACTATAATGTGCGATGAGCAGGAGTTTATACAAGACAACATTACTATAAGGTTTATAGATGTCTTATTCAACACTAGATATTACAACCCAAAACATTTACGCAAACTTTCTTGATACACAGCTTTTTTCTCAAGCACAATCAGAAGTTTTACACGAAGTGGGTGAGATACGCCTAGATTTTACACCAATCCAAAGCACCAAAACTATATTTTTAGAACCAAAAATTGCTGTGGTAGGAAGCGGAGAGATCGTAGAGGAATTTTTAGATTCTCTCTCACTCTCTTGTCAGAATCTCCAAAATTGCCAAATTTTTTCGGTATTGCCAGAAAGCTTTGTGAATCTTAATGGGAACTTGGGACATTTTACACTCCTCTATACGCAAGATTCACAAACTCTAACCCTAAAAATCGCTCAAGTCGTATTTTTTACAAACTTCCCTCAAATTCAACACTCTAAAGGTGTGCATTGGGTCAATGAATACCACAGCCCCCAAGAATTACTAGAATCTTTACAAAGCTTTGTAGGCACATACACATATACTACTCCTATTACATTTACTTCGACATTATGCGATTTTTGGCATCGTCGTCCAAAAAGCGATGGTAGCGGATATTGCCACGCATGTAGTGATGTGTGCCAGAGTTTTGGAGTTTTTAAAGATGACAAAAAAAGCGAAATTGCACTTAGTAGCGTGGATTGTATAGCGTGTGGGGATTGCGTGAGTGTATGCCCTACAGGAGCTTTGCAACGTGAAAGTGAGAGTTTAGAATCTCTTACATATCAAGCTAAAATGTATAAAGGTGCTATACCAATCTTGCACACTTACACACAAAGTCAAGATATTATAGATGCCCTTACGCAAGCACCAAACCCAAAAGCATTACCTTTTGTGCTAGGTCAATCTCATATCCTTAATGCTACATATCTTCTCTCTATTGTCCAAGAAAGTGGGGCGATGGTGATTGTTTATACTGAACCATCGCATTATGTTACAGATGGGGTAAACACACTCAATGCCTTATGTGAAGCAATATTTGGTGTGAAATGTGTGTTGCTCGCACATACAAAAGAAGAACTACACCAAGCCTTGCAACAAGCACAAATGTTAGATTCTGGATATTATACATACACACCTCGTGCCGATGAAAATCTCAAAGAAATATTTTCACAAAGGGCTTTTGCGTGGGTGAGGAATGGGAATTTTGGGCGTGTGAATATGCAACATAGTGCCAACATATCAATAGACCCACAAAAATGCACATTATGTCTTAGTTGCGTGGATTCTTGCAATACCAAAGCACTTGTCAATGAAGATTCAACCTTTAGCTTATTATTTAAACAATCGCTTTGCACGGGTTGTGGATATTGCGTAGATACATGCGCAGAAAAAGTCATCACCCTAGAACCTCAAATCCTAGATGTAAAATCTTCTAGCTTTGAATATATCCAAAAAGCTTTTGATGAGCCTTTTAAATGCATAGAATGTGGCAAGATTTTTGCTACCACAAAAGCGATTAATAAAATAAAAAATATTTTACTTCCTACCATGGGCAACGACCCTATAAAGGCACGAGGATTAGAATGCTGTAGCGATTGTAAAGTAAAAATTATCTTTGGTCCAAAAGATCATATATGAAGGAGGCTATATGCAAGATTCAAGCACATTAGCACGCGCATTATATTATGATTTTTTTGCAGGATTTTTTTTATATGAACTTGTGGGTGAGCGAAAAAGTTTGTTTTTGCAACAAATTGATATTTTAGCCACCTCACCAATTACTGAATCTGATAGTAAAACTTTTGCTATGCTTAAAACATATCTTCTCAAGGCAGATTCTAATGAGCTTTTGCGAGAATACACTCAAACTTTTAATCTCCCTTTTAGCACGCACATTATTCCTCAAGCAGACACATCATCGACACAACATAACAAAAAATCTAAAAGACCCAAGATTCCAAATCCACAGATTTTTTTATATCTCTCGCATTATCTAGAGGGTTGTCTCAATGGCGAAAGCCTCCTCAAAGCCAAAGCGCTTGTCAAAAAAACACATTTTCGCTTGAATGCACAAGAGTTTAAAGAAACAGAGGAGCATTTTGGCTTTTTGCTTCTTCTTATGCGTCATATACTTACTGATTTACAACATCCACAAACGCATACCACAAATGAACATTACAATGCACAAAGGGATTTACTTACCAAAGAGATTTTTACCCAAGCCATAGCTCCTATGGGTTTTCCTATCGCTAAAGCACTTGAAGCAAGAGAATATTTACTATGCTATCACCTTGTAGGATTATTACTTGAGAGCTTTTTAACACTTGAACAACATATTATCTCTTAAAGATATTCGCACACAGGACTTCCTGTAAGCCTTGTGTGGGGATATCCCAAAATTCTTGAAGGAGGCAAATATGTCTAATGCACAAAAAGATGATATTGGTAATTCTCGTAGATCATTTGCGAAAAATGTGGCATTGGGAAGTGCTATTGTGGCAGTAGGATCTGTCGCCTTAGGCGGGTGTTCTGGAGAACACGAACAAAAAGAAGTCATAAAGGGCAAGAGCAAAAAACAAGAGGTGTTATATCGTAGCGATACGAAATATTGGCAGGAATATTTTTCTGTTGCTCGATAACAATTAACAACAAAAGGAGAAATGATGAGCGAGGCAAATCTAAGACGCAATGCGCGTAGATCTTTCCTCAAGCTTTCGGCTCTCGCATCGGTAGCGGGTGTAGGAAGTGCTTTTGGGAATGATAGCCAACGCGTGTTACGCCAAGCAAGTGAAGCGGAACTAAAAGAACAATATCCTGATGCAAAACGGATAAAAACAATATGCACACACTGCTCTGTTGGTTGTGGCATTATTGCTGAAGTCAAAGATGGTGTATGGGTGCGACAAGAAGTAGCACAAGATCACCCAATCTCTCTTGGAGGGCATTGCTGTAAGGGTGCAGATTTGATTGATAGAGCAAGAAGCGAAACACGATTGCGCTATCCAATTGAAAAAGTCAATGGAGAATGGCAACGCACCAATTGGGATAGTGCAATGAGTAAGATATGTGATACGCTTAGTCAAATTAGAGAAGAAAGTGGTCCTGATGCGGTAATGTGGATAGGAAGCGCTAAACTTTCAAATGAGCAAGCATACTATTTACGCAAACTTTCGGCATTTTTTGGGACAAATAATATAGATCACTGCAATCGCGTTTGACACTCACCAACAGTCGCCGGTGTGGCGAATACATTTGGTTTTGGTGGAATGTCAAATCACATTGCAGATATGACTTTCTCAAAATATATTTTCATCATCGGTGCTAACCCTGCGGTAAATCACCCTGTGTCGATGGTGCATATTTTGCGTGCCAAAGAATCTGGTGCAAAAATTGTAGTCGTGGATCCACATTTTAGTAAAACTGCTGCTAAGGCTGATGAATACCACAGAATCCGAAGTGGGACAGATATTGCGCTTGTGTATGGTATGCTACACCATATCATCAAAAACAACCTTTATGACAAAAAATTCCTACAAGATCGTGTATATGGTTATGAAGATGTTATACAAGAAGCGATGAAAATGACGCCAGAAGAGGCAAGCAATATTACAGGTATTCCGGCTGATACAATCCGCCATATTGCCGAAGATATGGCTAAAGCAAAACCTGCAAGTCTCATATGGAATCAAGGGCTTACACAACATACCGTAGGGACAAGCAACACGAGGATTATGCCTATCTTGCAAATGTTTTTAGGCAATATGGGTAAAAATGGTGGTGGTGTTAATATCTTGCGCGGACATGACAATGTTCAAGGTTCATCAGATATGGCTGCTAACCCTGATGTATTGCCAGGTTACTACCCGCTTACAGAATCTTCATGGAAGCATTTTGCAAAACACTGGCGAGTAGAATATGATTGGTTGCTTTCTCGTTTCAAAGATAAAAAAATGATGGAAGCCACCGGTTTTGCACACTCTACTTGGAAATTTGGTGTGCTTGAGGAAGAAAATGCAGTCAATAATAGCGATACTATGCTACGTGCATTGGTAGTCATAGGCACAGGAATGACTTCCGTCTCATTGCTTGATTTGCAAAAAAAAGCAATGGATAAACTTGAACTTGTTGTCTTTATCGATCCTTATGTCAATGACTTGGCTATTTATAGCGATAAGACAGATAATGTGTTCTTGCTTCCTGCCGCTTCTCAAATGGAAACTTCAGGCACAGTGGCTGCAACAAACCGCAGTTATCAATGGCGATCTAAAGTAATAGAGCCACTTTTTGAATGCAGAGAAGATCAAGAAATTTTATTTGATTTTGCTAAGCGCTTTGGATTCTTAGAAGAATACCAAAGAAGCCTTTATGAAATTGCTAAAGTAGATGGCAGAACAGGATTTATTTGGCCAGATGATGCAACGACAGAGCTTACACAAAGTATCCGAAGCATTGGATTGCAAGGTATGAGTCCTAAACGCCTTAAGGCTCATCAAGAAAATTGGCATATGTTTGATAAGGTAACGCTCGCTGGTAAAGGTCCATTTACAGGTGAATATTATGGTTTGCCTTGGCCTTGTTGGAGTGATAAACACCCTGGAACGCCGATCTTTTACAACGATACTATTCCTGTTATGGAAGGTGGTATGGGCTTTAGGGTTAATTGGGGTGATACTTCGCCTGATGGAAAAAGTATGTTTTCACAGCGCAAAATGCCAAATGCAAGTGTAGGTGGTCATGGTCCTGTGAGTGCTGCTAATGCAGAATCTCTAGGTATCAAGCTTACAGAAGAAGAGAAAAAACTTGTTGAAGGCACAACATATTCTACTGGATTTGGTAATAATATTTTGGTAGAAAAAGCGCTTGAAGCAGGATTATGTCCTTATGGTAATGGTAAGGCACGCGCAAAAGTGTGGAATTGGTATGATCAGATTCCGTTGCATAGAGAACCTGTGCATTCTATTAGACCGGATTTACTTAACAAATATCCACAATTCCCGGATAAACCAAACCATTACCGCGCCAATATCAAATATCGCTCACGGCAGATAGAAAAAGATTGGACAAAAGAATTCCCTATCAATATGCTTAGTGGGCGTGTCGTTTCACATATGGGAACTGGGACAGAGACAAGAAGTGCGAAATATTTGGCTGAAGTCTATAATGAAATGTTTGTAGAGATTCACCCTGATAAAGCCTTTGAACTTGGTATCAAAGATGGTGATATGGTATGGGTATATGGCACTATGGATACACGCGCATTGATTAAGGCAAAGCTTTCTTATCGTGTCGATGTCAATAGCGTATGGGTGCCACAAAATTTCTCTGGTATGGATCAAGGAGTAAGCCGCTTAGACAAATATCCTGAAGGCACAAAGCCTTATGCAATAGGTGAATCTGCAAATATGATTTCAAGCTATGGATATGACTATAATACAGCTTGTCCGGAAACAAAATGTGGTTTATGCCGCATAGAGAAAGCATAGGAGGTAGATCATGAGCAAATCTATAGTAGCAACAGGGCTAAATATTTCCGGACACGCGCGTGTTAAATTCTATTGTGATGATGAGCGTTGTATCGATTGTCATGGTTGTGATGTGGCGTGCAAAGAAGCACACCACTTGCCTGTAGGCGTCAATCGTCGTAAAGTCGTGACACTCAATGAAGGCATAGAGGGTGCAGAAAAATCAATCTCTATTGCTTGTATGCACTGTGCTGATGCACCATGTGCAAAAGTGTGTCCTGTAGATTGCTTTTATATCCGCGCTGATGGTATCGTGCTTCATGATAAAAAAACCTGCATAGGTTGTGGCTACTGCCTCTATGCTTGTCCTTTTGGAGCGCCGCAATTCCCAAAATCTGATGTGTTTGGATCAAGAGGGTCGATGGATAAATGCACATTTTGTGCTGGTGGTCCTGAAGAAACACATAGTGAGGAAGAAATGAGGCTTTATGGACAAAATAGAATTGCTGAAGGTAAAGTGCCTGCATGTGCTGCTATGTGCTCTACAAAAGCGTTGCTTGCTGGTGGTAGTGATGATGTAAGCGCGATTATTAGAGAGAGAGCATTACACAAAGGCAAGGGTGCACCAAAAGTCCCTTATACTTGGAAAAAAGCTTATGGGGATTAAAAAAGGGGAAGCACTATGAAAGCGATATCACGATTAGGGCTTATCGTAGTTTTTGGTTTGGCAAGTCTTCTTGCCTCCCAAAAGTATGATATGGAGCAAAAAGGTGCGCTTGATATGTCTTATAATAAACATATCTATGGCACTCCACAGATTGAGGCTATCAAAAACTGGGGGCTTGGCACACACACTGCGGGTGTGATTTCAGGAAGTGTGATTGAGGGAAATGGCGGTAGTATAGAGCCTCTTACTATGGGACAACCAATCCAAGGCATTAGGGGCTGGAATGGCTTAGGTGAGCTATTTACAACCTTGCAAGAAAAATATTTTGCCATTATTTTCTTGTGTATTCTTTTGTTTGTACCTTTGGCATTTTTTGGGCATTACAAAATCATAGGTGCGCGCAAATACAACCACCACTCAAAGCTACAAGTCTTTAGCAAATATAACATTATCGTGCATTGGTTTGCTGCCGTGCCATTTGTGCTTATTTGTATCACTGGACTTATGATGATTTTTGGTGATAAGCTCGGTGGTGGCACGCTTATTCGCTTTGCAAGAGATTTGCATGGGCTAAGCACACTTGTCTTTATAATCTTTGGGTTTTTGATGTTTTTGATGTGGGTAAAAGACTGCCTACCTCGTAGTTATGACATCAAATGGCTTATGATCATGGGTGGCTATCTCGATAAACAAAATCGCATTATTCCTGCACATAAATTCAATGCCGGACAAAAAATGTGGTTTTGGATTGCGACATTTGGTGGTGGTGTGATGGCATTTACTGGTGGAGTTATGTTTTTTCAATGCACCGATATAAACACATTGCGCCTTGTAGCAATTGTGCATAATGTCCTTGGGTTTGCAGTGCTAGCATTACTCATTACACATATCTATATGGCTGCTTTTGCGATTGAAGGTGCAATGGAAGCCATAACAAATGGTCAAATGGGCGAAGAAGAACTCTCTATGCTTCATAGTTATTATTACGAAGAGCTCAAAGCAAAGGGCAAGTTAGATTCTATACGTGTAGCCAAACATTAATGCAATATGCTAGAGAAAATCTAGCATATTAACTACCTATTCTTACAAATATTATTTTGATTTTTTGGGGAGATATAGTGCAAGAATTTACCAAAACAATACCCATCACAAGACTCTATGAAGATGGTAGGCAAGAACATATACAAGATTGTGTTATACGCGAACAACGAATCGCGCTTTATCTCAATGGCAAAAAACTTCTCTCAAGTATGTCTCTACCACAAGATCAAGATGCCTATGCAGTGGGTTTTTTGATGAGTGAAGGTGTCATAGAATCTATGCATGATATACAGAGTGTCGAACTTGCACAAGATGGCTTGAGCGTGCATATACAAGCGCACATTAAGGAACAAAATATACAAAACCTCTTTCACGAAAAGACATTAACTTCCGGTTGTTGTGTGGGCGTGAGTGCAAATTTTGAGGGCAAGATTGTTGAAAAATTTATTTCTACCAAAGTGCAATTACCTCTCAAAAGACTTTGGAATCTCATCACAAGATTTGAAGCACCAAACCAACTTTTTGAATCTACAGGTTGTGTCCACAAAGCAATGTTAATTTTAGAAGATGAAAGTGAGATTATTAGTCAAGATGTTGGGCGTCATAATGCGATTGATAAAGTCGTGGGCAAAGCAAGATTACAAAACATCGATACTTCTGGGGCGGTGCTTATCGTAAGTGGGCGTCTTTCTATGGAAATGGTTATAAAAGCAGCTATGCATGATATTGCGATTGTTATTTCTCGATCTGCTACAACTGAACTTGGGATTAAATCCGCACAACTTTTAGGTATCACACTTGTTGGCTTTGCACGCAATGGTATTTGTAATATCTACACACATCCACAAAGAATATTACACTCTAACACAAACACTCCAGAATCTAATCCAACAGCGCAAACAACCACTCTTTGTGATCTTTTTTCAAGCTAATATCTAAATCCCTCTCATGCAATTCACACAACAAGTCCAGATTCACAAAAACCCATTTTTTAGTATCCAAATGCTATAATGCCACCAAAATTCTCTTTTAGGACATATAAATGAGTAACGTGAGTAACGATAGCAAAAACTTTATCCACATTCAAGGAGCTAGAGAAAATAATCTCAAAAATATTCATCTTGATGTCCCAAAAAATCAACTTGTTGTTTTCACAGGTTTGAGCGGTAGTGGTAAATCTACCCTCGCCTTTGACACACTCTATGCAGAAGGACAAAGACGCTATATAGAATCTCTCTCAAGTTATGCGCGACAATTTCTTGATAAGGTGGGAAAACCAAATGTTGATAAAATTGAAGGACTAACCCCAGCTATTGCTATCGATCAAAAAACTACGTCAAAAAATCCACGATCCACGGTTGGAACAATCACAGAAATTTATGATTATCTACGCCTTTTATATGCACGCGTGGGAAAACAACACTGCCATTTATGTGGTGAACCAATCTCGCATATGAGTCAAACTGATATTATCGCGCAAGTCTTGCAGTTACCAGAAAACACACAGCTTACAATCCTTGCTCCTATTATCAAGGAAAAAAAAGGAAGCTTTGCTGACAAGATAGAATCTTTACGACAAAAAGGCTATGTCCGCGCACAGATTGATGGCGTTATGGTGCGTTTAGATGAAGATATCGAACTTGCCAAACACAAAAAACATACTATAAAAGTTGTTATCGATCGTGCAAAATTAGAAGAAAAAAATCACACGCGTATCGCACAAGCCCTAGAAAGAGCACTTAAAGAATCCTATGGTGAAGTTGAAATAGAACAGCTCATTGATGAAAAAATCCACCATATTCACTACAGCGAACATTTTGCGTGTTTTAAATGCAAGGTAAGCTTTGAAGAACTTGAACCGCTAAGTTTTAGCTTTAACTCTCCTAAGGGTGCTTGTCCAGAGTGCTTAGGGCTAGGCGTAAAATATACTATTGATCTAAAAAAAATCCTTGATAAATCCCAACCACTCAAAAAAGGCGGTATAAAAGCAATCTTTGGTTACAATCGTAGTTACTATGCCGAACTTTTTCACGGATTTTGTCAAGCACAAAAGATTGATCCTAATCAAAGTTTTGAGGAGTTAGATTCACAAGCGCAAAATTATATCCTCTATGGTTGTCCAACGCCTGTTAGTTTCATATGGAAAAATAGTAAGCTAGAGCGTCCATGGAAAGGCATTGTCCAAATTGCCTATGATATGTTTAAAGATGAACGAGAGCTTGCGGATTATACGACTGAAAAAGTGTGTCTAGCATGCAAAGGACATCGTCTCAACGCTCCATCTTTACATGTAAGGGTTGCGGGATTAGGAATAGGTGATATTATTGATTTACCTATAGAGCAAAGTTATGCATTCTTTAATACACCTGCAAATTTCACCTATTTAAATGCCCAGCAACAACTCATCGCCGCACCTATCCTCAAAGAAATTCTTGAACGCTTATATTTTCTTGATGATGTAGGGCTTGGCTATTTAAGCTTAGGGCGTGATGCACGCACAATAAGCGGGGGAGAATCCCAACGCATACGCATAGCAAGTCAAATTGGTAGTGGGCTTACAGGCGTGATGTATGTCCTTGATGAGCCAAGTATTGGTTTGCATGAACGCGACACGCTACGCCTTATTAAGACATTGCGATCTTTGCAAGAAAAAGGCAATAGTGTAATAGTCGTAGAGCATGATAAGGAAACAATTTTACATGCAGATTTTATTGTGGATATAGGTCCAGGTGCGGGAGTGCAAGGTGGGGAAGTTGTCTTTAGTGGCGATAAAAATGCATTACTCAAAGCCACAAGCCTCACTGCTCGCTACCTCAATAACGACATTTGCATTGATCATCGCCACAACAGAATCCAAGAAAAATGGCTTGAAATCAAAAATGTAAATATTAATAATATCAAAAATTTAAGCCTCAAAATTCCACTTGCAAACTTCGTATGCGTAACAGGTGTAAGTGGCAGTGGCAAAAGCTCTCTTATCCTCCAAACACTTCTACCAACGGCTCAAGAAATCCTCAATAATGCCAAAAAGATTCACAAATGCGATGGAGTGGAAATACAAGGATTAGATCAACTTGATAAAGTCATATACCTTGATCAAACACCTATAGGACGCACACCAAGAAGCAATCCCGCGACATACACAGGCGTTATGGATCATATCCGCACACTCTTTAGCGAAGTCAAAGAATCTAAATTGCGTGGCTATAATGTGGGACGCTTTAGCTTTAATGTCAAGGGAGGGCGTTGTGAGAAATGCCAAGGGGAAGGGGAAATCAAAATTGAAATGCACTTTTTGCCTGATGTTATGGTCAAGTGTGATGCCTGTAATGGTAAAAAATATAACCCCCAAACGCTTGAAATTACATATAAAGACAAAAATATCGCTGATGTATTGGCGATGAATGTCGATGAGGCACTAGAATTTTTTGCCAAAATCCCAAAAATTGCCTCCCAACTCGCCACCCTAAAAGCCGTGGGACTAGGTTATATCACATTGGGGCAAAATGCACTCACCCTAAGTGGTGGGGAAGCTCAACGCGTCAAACTCGCCAAAGAACTTAGTCGCAAAGACACAGGCAAAACGCTCTATATCCTTGATGAACCAACTACAGGATTACATTTTGCCGATGTCGATCGATTAACAAAGGTTTTACACCATTTTGTAGAGCTTGGCAATAGCGTTATTGTGATTGAACACAACCTAGATCTCATCAAAAATGCAGACTATATTATCGACATAGGACCAGAAGGTGGCGATAAAGGTGGAAAAATCGTGGATTATGGGACACCAAAAGCCATTGCAAAAAATCACAAAAAAAGCGGAAGCTATACAGGTAAATTTTTAGAATCTCAATTGCATATCCTAGATACACATAACGCGCAAAAACACTAAACTATCCATAGATATAGGGAGTTTAAGCATTTTTTAGGGTTTCTAAGAAAATCGTGGCATAGCTCCCTTTTGGCAATGTAAAACAAAGCTCAAACTGCGCCACCTCAGGCTTATATGTATAGCTTATATCCTGTGCCCATACCCACGCATATCGCCTACTTCCAGCCTCCTGTAGTCGCGAATCTACAAATGATTGCTCAATTTCTAAAGCCATTCCTTGTGAGGCAAAAAGCTTCTTGCCATATAGCGCACCGCTTGGAGCGATTTGTCTTGCACAAAAACGCTCACTCTCACACATCACATCATCAATAACAAATGTCCTGCCATAAGGATAATGCAAAGCCACATCACCGGGCAATAATTTAAAAAACTGCGTCTGATCTTTTAGTATATGCAACATTTCTTTATTGTGCAACACAGAATCTAACACGCCATAACTATGCATATTACCCACAAGCTCCTTAAGTGTGTAAGATTCTATAATTGCATTAAGACGCATACGCTCTATAAGCCACAGATTAAATAAATGACTTTGATACGCCGAAATCAAAAAACGCGTAATTTTTTTGTTGCGCACATTACGCAAATTTTCAAGGATTTTTTCGCCTTCTTGATAATTATCCCCATCCCTACCAAAACGCTGATCACCAAAATAATTTGCAAAACCGCTGTGTTTGAGAATCTCAAGTGCGTTTATAGCCTTTTGTGCCTCAATGGGAGTAATCTTTTTTAGCCTCATAAAAAAACTATTGCCCTTGAGATGACCCACTCGCAATTTATTGGTGTGTGCCCTGCACTCTAACACCTTTAGCCCACGCTCTTGAAGTACTGGACTATGAAGTTTATATTCACAACTCCGAGGAATTGAGATATACTGATATGTCGTAGCGTGTTTGTCTTTTAGCCCAGCATACCCAATCTGTGCGGACTTAATCCCCAAAACATTACTTAAAATCTCCACCATTTCAAATGTGCTTAGTCCTTTTTTGCGCACAAGTACCAAGACATGTTCCCCTACACCACTCGCCTCATACAATGGAATCTCGCGCACAACAAAATCCCTAATACTTGTATGAAAATAAAAATCAATAGGTGCATGAGAAAGATGAAAAAGTTTTCGCATATAACGACCTTAGAAAATTTAAAGTTTTTTAGAATATAATACAAAAGCTTTCGTAAAATCTGTGTAAAACCCTAAGGAAATCTATGCAAACACTTAAAAAACTCTGGCTACCTCTTGTATGTATCATTGCTATTTATTTGATGAGTGTCGATCCCTCTTTGACAGAAATTTTTGCAGGGATTGGGGTGTTTTTGTTTGGTATGATTTTTTTGGAAAATGGCTTTAAAGGCTTTAGTGGTGGAATTTTAGAAAATATTCTTACCAAATGGACTAATAGCAAGATAAAAGCCCTACTTTTTGGGATTGTTACAACAATCCTTATGCAAAGCTCCACACTTGTTACAATCATTTCTATTTCATTTTTGTCTGCTGGATTAATCAGTCTTGCTCAAGCTATTGGCATTGTCTTTGGGGCAAATCTAGGCACGACCACAGGTGGCTGGATCATTGCTGGGGTTGGTATGAAAATGGATATTGCAACCATTGCTATGCCTCTTATTGTTCTTGCCATCATACTTGTTTTTCAAAAGGACAAAAACATCAAGTCTTTAGGACATATTTTTGCTGGGATTGGCTTTTTTTTCTTGGGTATTGCGTATATCAAAAGTGGCTTTGAGGGCTACAAAGACGCGCTTGATCTTAGTGCATATGGAAGTGGTAGCCCAAAAGATCTCTTTATTTTTGTTATGGCTGGGATCATTATCACTTCTATTGTGCAATCAAGTTTTGCGACACTCACTATTATCATCTCTGCCCTTAGCACCGGGACAATCACATACGATAACGCACTAGGACTTGTGATAGGGACAAATGTTGGTGGTGTTGTTACAGCACTTGTTGCGTCTTTTGGCTCGAATCTAGAAGGCAAAAAACTTGCGATCACCAATACGATTTTTAATCTTATTATCGCACTCATCTCGCTTATCTTTTTGTCCTATTTCAAGAGCATTGTAAATTTCATAAGCGATCTTAGTGGTATAAGCGATCAAGATTATGCCCTAAAAATTGCGGTTTTTCATACATTTTACAATGCCCTTGCGGTTTTTGTTATGACACCTTATATTCAAGTGTTTGTAAAATTTGCCAACACTTTTATAAAAAGCAAAAAACCTGCGGATATGGATGCGCCTATTTACCTCAATCCAAACATTATCGACTACCCAATGACAGCAACCCAAGCACTTATCAATGAAGTCAAACACCTCTATGACAATGTCTTTAGTGTTATTGCACATTCTTTAGGATTCTCGCGATCAGATATTTGTGCCAATCTCCCAAAAGATACGCTACTAGCTAAAAAATGGTATAGCGATCAGAGTAATGTCAATGATTTGTATCATCACAGAGTAAAGGTTCTCTTTGATGCAATCATTGACTTTAGCACCAAAGCCCAAACGCATATAAACCAAGAAAGTTTTATAAAGATTAGCAATGAAGCCAATGTCAGCGCAAGAAATCTTGCTGAAGCTACCAAAAATATGATCCTTTTAGAAAAAAATCTCAAAAAAAATGCCACAAGTCCTAATCCTCATATCGCACAAGAATACAACCTCATCCGAATCCAAATTGCCCAACTTCTTGCGAAAATCGAATCACTAAAATTTCTGGAATCTATTGAGTATCAAAAGATTGTTGAGATTCTAAAACAAGAGCGAAAAGCCCTCAAGCAATTTGATAAACACGCACTAAATAGAGTAGAAAAAATCATTATAGAAAATAAGGTTTCAGCAAACTCTGCTACTTCACTTCTCAATGACATCGCATTTGCTAGCAATATGGGTAAAGAAATCATCAAAGCAGTAAGCAAAATCTATAAAATTTCTTGGCTTATGCAAAACCAACAAGAGGTAGAAAATACAGAGCATAAAGAAGAAATACTTGATGACTTAGAACACGAATAAAACCCTAAGGAAATTACATGAATACAACCACGCAAACCCAAAACAACACCCATCACAACAGACGCAGCGTGGCATATTTGTATTATGTGTGCGATTTTAATTCACCATTTAACACACAAGAATCTTGGGATAATTCTGGGCTAAATCTAGGCTCATTTTCACAAGAATTTAGCGATATTTACATCGCCCTTGAAGCAACACTTGAACTTGCACAATCTGTGGAAAACAATAGCCTTATCATCACGCACCACCCACTTTTTTTTAAGTCTATCAAAAATTTCAATATCGCCACATATCCTTGTAATATTGCACAAAAACTTATTGCCAAAAATTGTGCGTTAATCGCTATGCACACAAACTTTGATAAAAGCCACCTTAATGAATACTTTACACAAAAGATTCTAGGATTTTCAGATTTCAACCAACACGACTTGTATTGTTCTGGTAGCATACAAAAAACACGCTTTAGCGACCTTGCTCAATCTATCAAAGCTAAACTTAATTTAGAAACCCTCCGCATAACTCAAGCGAGTGAATTTATCGAACATATTTTTGTTATTTGTGGCAGTGGGTTTAGCGAAATTTCCAACATTGCAAGTCTAAATCTCCCAAATAGCCTCCTTATTAGTGGCGATCTCAAATACCATGATGCGATGATTGCCAAATCACTTGGGCTTAGCCTCATAGACATTCCGCATTACGAGAGCGAAAAATACTTCACCAAAATCCTTGATTCGCTCTTAAAATCCTCTCAATATCAAGCTATAATTACAGACT
>NZ_FZPO01000069.1 GCF_900198655.1 Helicobacter equorum
GGAGACTTATGGTGTGGGGATTAGGTTTGGGGAGTGGGCGCAAGCTATTAGTGAAAGTTCATATATTGTTATTCCTAGTCTTTTTGCAGCACTTATTCTATGTGTGGCAGTGAGGAATAGTATACAAATATTACACTCTTTTATCCCTAAATTTTATACATTAAGTCTAGGAATTGTTCTTGTTTATGCCGCACTTTTTGCACTTAGTCTGCATACCACCACTGAGTTTTTATATTTTAATTTCTAATTTGGGAGAGTTATAATGCGAGGTAAACTTTCTGCAAAGACTTGGAGCATAGCATTTATTCTTATTATATTTCTTGGTAGTCTTTTTATTATACCCATAAATTACTACCTTGATCCATTTGGATTACGAAGTGTAGAAAATAAAAATTTTACAAATCTTTCACGCGTTTCTTATTCCTATCTCTATCCTATCAAAATCGCACAAAAAGCTCCATATTACCTCGTTGGGACATCCCGCACTCAATATATTGATCTACCACTTCTTTCGCACTATCTTCATCAACATATTATATCTGTAGGAATGCGAGCACAAAGCTTTGAGGAAGCACTAACACTTATTAAAGCTCTCAAAACCAATGGGAGCCATTTTGTAAGTGGCTTTGATGCTTTTGCATTGAATACTGAATATGAGCTTAAGCGTTTAGAAGAAAACTCGCAATACAATATTATGAGTTTATTATTCAATTTCCATACACTCCGAGCCAGTTTTCAAACTCTCTGGGATACACTTCTCTCACGCCCAAATAACTTGGCTTTTCTTAATGATAATCTCTATATAGGAAAGAAAAATTCCTATAAAGAAATAGAACAAAAACGCTTCATAGAACATCATCCACTCACCAAAAATGGCACGGTATACTCCCCATACAATATCAACGAATCTCAAATTCTCGAATTTGCTAAGTTAGGAGATTCACAAGATATTATTATTATTTTTCCTAAACATGCCTATTATTATAAACTCTTTGAAACATATGGTGTGCAAGAAACATATTTCCATGCAATAGAACTTTTAGTAAATAATACAAAAGCACGGGTGTATAGCTTTTATGGGGTTAACTCCATTACGCGAGATAAAGCAAACTTTGATGATGAGGCGTGGCATTTTAAGCCTAAAGTTGGGAACCTTATCTTGGCAAAAATCTTTCAAGATGAAAGTGTAGAAGTGCCCAAAGACTTTGGTGTAGAACTCACAAAAGAAAATGTAAGGGCATATCTACAGAATTTAAGAGATTCTATACAAACAACTGAACTTGACTAGTATCAATTATTTTGTAAATCCCACGCTTTTTGCTCCAAAGCAAAATACTGCTCTAATTTCACATCTAAATCGGCTTTTAGATTCTCTAATTGATTTGCTAAGGCTGTAATTCCTATAGTTTGGTATTTATCTGGATTTGTTAGATCAGATTCTAAGAGTGCAATATGCCTTTCAAGATCCTCTATTTCTTGAGGCAGTGAATCTAGTGCAAGTTTTTCTTTATAACTAAGCTTTAGTGGTGTTTTTGGTTTTTGTGTTTTTAGCTTATCTTGCTCTATGCTCTTATCTAAAGATTCTAATTC